>JBCKWO010000035.1:0-19867 GCA_038922535.1 Methylobacter sp.
CGAGTCGCGGCTAAAGCCGCTCCTACAGATTGTTAAACAACTTTTGATTCATTACCTAGACCGCAGCGCGGACGGCATGAATTCCCACGCAGCGCGTGGGAACTAGACAAAAAACTCCCACAGTTCTCCCATTACATCCAGTCAACCCGTCTCTATAATGCAATCCATCGGCAAAGCGTTAATAAAACCTAGCCAGCATTTTCTCATTTCCCCCACATCGGATGACGCACATGGACAACATTGAATTTATTGAAACCGCCCTTGAAACAGGCGTTGTGGAAATAACCCCTGAATTGGCAAAGGACATTCTTGAAAACAGGAATCACGACAACAGGCCTTTAAAAAAAGCGCATGTAAAAATGCTCAGCACGGCGCTTAAAAATGATGAGTGGATGTTAAATGGTGAAACCATCTCCTTTTCAAAATCAGGGCGTTTATTGGATGGGCAGCATCGGTTAACAGCGTGCATCAATGCGGATAAATCTTTTAAAACCGTTATCATAAAAGGTATAGAAGACGAAGCGGCTTTCGGAACGATTGACACCGGAAAACCCAGGAGTGTAACGGATTTGATGAGCCTGCAAGGCTTGCCAAAAGCGCCTTTATATTCGGCGATTGCTAAACAGCACAAAGCGTGGATCGAAACAGAAGACGACGAGAAAAACAAATTCACCCTTGCATCAAGGCACTACACGGAGAGAAGTGTAGCGTTACACGGCAAAAAATATGACGCTGTTATAGTTCCGGCGTTTGAGGTTGCTCAAAAATTGGGTAGAAAAAGCGCAGCGATAGGCTTTGCGGCTCTTTTGATTTTGGAAACCGCTACCGATGATGGAGAAGAGTTTTTTGCCGAACTTGCCAGTATTTGGAGTGATGAATGCTCGCCAGATCCGCAAAGCCCTTCCTATGTGCTCTATAAATGGATTTGTGAGGAAGAGCACATTTTTAGACCTGCTAAAATGACCTTGCTGACCGCCTTAACGATTAAGGCGTTTAATGCTCATGTTAAAAAAGAGCCGGTTAAAAAACTCTTTTGGAAACCTACTGATGGCATGCCTTTAGTAGAGGCGTAATCTGCCTCTTAAGAAAATAACCACACTTCTAACGATTTGTTAGCAAATCAAAAGCACAACAACCAAAGGCCGAGACCATGACCGAACAAAACATCTTGTCAACTGCTGAACTTCAGCAACAAGCCAACAACCGTAGAAAGCAGGCGCAACAAGTAATTTATGGTGATATGGAAAAGATGTGGCAACTCGGGCCGCGTTTAGATATGCAGGCTCTTTTGCAGTTGATAAAACAACAGAAGTGCGAATTTAGCAAAGATGAAGTTTTTGAAATCATTTTTAATCGGTTTGGTCTAGGTCGAGAAGCAGGGTGGTCTTTTACGTCAAATAAAATTGCTGAATTAATTTCAGTGATCGCTACAATTTACAACCCGAAGACAGTTATTGATATTTGTTGTGGAACAGGAAATGTTCTCAGTTATTTTAAAAACCTGCAAACCGTAAAAGGTATAGACATCAACACTGAAATCGTTCAGTTAGCACAATATATCAACCCTAATACTGAGATTGTCGCAGCAGATACACTTCACTACGATTTTGGCGATATTAAATATGATTTAGTTGTTGCTAATTTGCCTTTCAATGCAAAAACAAGCGATAAAAAATCGCTGGAAATAGAATTAATAAAAAAAGGTTTGGATTTGCTTGACAATAACGGTGTAGCTATTTTCATCGTTCCAGAAGGATTATTAACGTACAGTGCATCAACTGAGTTTCGTCGTGAACTATTATCAAACTTTGCTTTAGATATGGTGATAAGTTTGTCGGCTGGTTCTTTTTCTCATACTCACATTAAAACATCAATTCTTGTTGTAAGGAATGGCAAACAAAATCAAGATGTTTTTATGCCTGCCTTTGAGGATAATTCAACTGCATTAGCTAATGATTTTAAACATCATCAAGGGGAATTTTATTTACCAACATCAAAAATTTCAGATCGGCTTGATAGAAACCATTATTTATCTTTAGAATCCATTGAGGAGATGCTCAAAGGACATAAATTAATAAAACTGTCTGATGTGTCTGAAATAATAAAAGGGAAGTTCTTAGATAAAAACGATTTCACAACTAGCGGCAAATATTTTTCTTTTAACCGGAAAGATAAAGACGGAAAGAATTTTGTAGATAATATTTCCGATGACAGATGCGTTTTAAGAACCGATGACATTGTAGTTTCTCTAATTGGGCCAAATAATAAGATTCATCTTTACAAAGATGATGGCATCAAGACCGTGGTTACACAGAATTACGCCATCATCCGCCCAGCCAAAGATAACAAATATATAAGCACTTATTTACAAACAGAAGACGGAAGAAATCTATTTAGATTTCGGCAACAAATAAATCGGCATTTAGTAGGTTCAACAATGCCACATCTGACTATTTCAAGTCTGGCAAATATAGATATTCCGCTTTTACCTCTTTCAGAACTCAATGAATTAATTTCAAAAACTATAAAACTAAATGACGAAACACGGCATTTCTTACTGAAGAGTTCCGAATGCGTTAAAAATAAGCATTATGATTCAGCGCGAGCGTATATTGAGCAAGCATTTAAAAATGCTTCTTCTGAAGAAAATCAACATAAAGATATTTATTTAAAAAACATTGATCATGTTGAAGAGCTAGAGAAAAAAGATCAGGCTCTCGAAGAAACAAATAAGCAATTACAGGAAGCGCAAAGAGAATTAGAAGACATGATGTCTATGTTTGCCCATAAATTCCGCAGCCCGTTAGATGCCATCATTTACAACACCCTCCATGACAACAACCCCAAGCTTTACGCCGAAGCAGCCCAAACCATGCGCGGCTTGCTCGATATATTCAGCATCATTTCCACCGATGACAAAGTCCTAACAGCAAAAATCAAAGCCGATACCCAAGGCAATGGCAGATTAATAACCGTATTGAGCAAAACCCTGAATATGCTGTTATTGCATTTGCTGTCGGTTTCCGGCGCGGAAAAAATCCAGCAACACTATATGGCTTACGCCAAAGCCCACGGACAAATAGACGATTCCGTGACTTATAAAACATGGTGCGAAGATTATTTTGAACAGGAGCAAGCCTTACAGCAAGAATGGGAACACAGTTTTTCGGCATTGCTCATGCAACCCGCCTCTTTAGAGCAGCGTTTATTGTGGGTGGAACAGCATTTCTTTACATTAGAACTGGTCGGTTTTGGGCGGAATGATATTCAATTTAAGGACTACGCCATCACCGAATCTTTTTTAATCCTGTTGTTGAATGAGATTTTAGTTAATGCGTTTAAATATTACTCATCCGAAACCCAGCAACCCGTGGTTTTAGAATGGCTAGAACGTGACGGCTATCAAGTGTTAAGTTGCAGTAATCCGAGTATTCGCCGTGAACGCACCACGATTAAAGGCAGCGGCAAAGGCCACACATTTTTATCCGCCTTGGCGCGTAAAACCGATAGCCAATTTACCAAGCCCAAGCCGCAGGATGCTTTTGTGTTAGAGTTTGCGATCCCCAATGCGCTGTTGGTTGCTAACGACTGACACAATACCGGAGTGAAACAGCTTTAGCTGTTTTAACCAATGGCTAAAGCCATTGGACTCCTGCTTTAACTAATGCTGTTCTATCTAATACAAGGTGAAAAATGAGCTATTTTTTATGGATTGAGGATTTTGAAAACTCGCCAAAAGTGACCGCCAGCGATGTATTCGGCAGCGTATTAGATGAAAACCACTTTGCCGAAGACAAACGACAATTAAAACGCAACTTAACAGCGCAAGGCGTTTTTATTGAGCTAAGTTTTCAAGATGGCTTGGGTTTTATTAAGCAAAATTTAGGCAAAATCGACTACATCATTCTCGATATAGATTTGCTGGCCTACTCTAAAGGCGATGAAATCAACGCAGAGGTTTTACAGTTATTGGCGGATTTTCAAGACTACAAAAAACTCGAAGATGAAGCTGAAGATGAGGCTTTGCTTACAAAAGAGTGCGATAACTTAAAAAAAATTGCCGGATTTTATCTTTACACGGAATTAGTCGTTGAATTGGGTTTCCCCACACAGCACATTCTATTTTGTTCTAATCACGGTGAAAACACCCTGACCATACGCGAAGCATTCAAAGCCGCAAAAATAGCCTTGCCGCCGATTTATCAAAAATCTGATAGCTATGTTAAGGAGTGGGTTAAGAGCCGTTATGAAAATCCTTATTCACAGTTGCGGCGTGGGATTATCGAAGGCTGTAATTTCTTAAAAGCACATATTGAAAAAGACGACGACAATATTCAGTTCAGGGATTTTATAAAAATTGAAAACCATCAGCCGACTATAGAAATACCCAGCACAGACATAAAAAACTATCTTGACGCTTTATCGCAATTTTTAACAATTAAACAGCCTAATGATCCCAATATACACTATCGCTTATTTTTAAGAACGCTTGTCCATGAATGGGAAGAAAATATTGACCCAAAAAGCTTAAAAGAAAAGTATGCCAATGAAAAGAATGCCAATGATTTGAGTAAAATCCGCGATATTTATACCTTTGCATGGCTTATGAAAATGACCCGCAACTGGGTGTCTCATGCTAATTTACTTGAGCCGTTAAATCCCCAGATCATGGCTTTTTTATTTTTGGTCAACATGCGGGCGATGTTTAAATCACCCAAAGCAATACAATCTTACGAAAGCATTTTATTACGCTGTATTTCTTTATCACCGGCTAGTGCCATTAATAGTCAAGAGTTAAATAGTTGTATCGGCGACGCAGAACACAATATTGATGGTATTTTAGCGGGCTTGAATATAACTGAATCCGGTCATTTCGGTAAAAAAATTAATGCAATTTATCGTCAAAACACCGGGAATCCAGACGCTGAAACACATGACTTTAAAAGCTTTTTATTGCACTATTTTTGGATTAATCAGAAGCCCGACTTAAGAAGCTTAACCGCTAATTCGGACGATTTTTTACCGACATTGGCTCGGCATATTTACAACCATAGTTTCCGTCAAGGCCAGTGATATGCGTATCATCGCCAAAAAAGCCCTACGCGATTTTTGGGAGCAATATCCCGATGCGCAAGAGCCACTGGAAGCATGGTATTACGAAACCTTAAAAGCCGATTGGTCGAATCCGCAACAGATAAAGAACAAATTCCGTAACGCCAGTATCATTGCCGATAATCGAGTGATATTTAATATCAAAGGCAACGATTATCGGCTTATCGTAAAAATCAACTACCCGTATCGCGTGGTTTATATTCGCTTTATGGGTACACATAGACAATATGACGCTATCGAGGCAAGCAAAGTATGAACATTTACCCGATAAAAAATGACGCAGATTATCAATCGGCATTGGCTGAAATAGATAAGCTGATGGATGCCGAATTCAATACGCCTGAAGGTGATGCGCTGGATATTTGGGTCACCTTGGTTGAAAGCTACGAAGCCAAACAGTTTCCTATTGCTGCGCCTGATTCAATCAACGCCATAAAATTCAGAATGGAACAACAAGGGCTGGGCTTGAATGATTTAACCGTTTATTTTGGTACATTGGAAAAAGTAAAAGCATTTTTGGATGGCAAGCTACAACTGACTTTAGAAACCATTAAAAAATTACATCAAGGCTTAAATATTCCTTTAGAAAGCTTGATTGACGGATAAAAGAGCAATTGCCATGACAACACTCATACAAACCGAAATCCCTGACCAACTCTGGCAACAAGCGCAATACAGAGTGCAGCAGGGTTGGGTTGCCAATAGGGATGAATTGATTACCGAATCCGTCCGCCGTTATCTGGAATCCCCTCTTGAAACCATGAACGAGCGTTTTATCCGAGAAGATGTCGATTGGGGTTTGCATGGGCAAGACTAGCCCGGTCGTCGTTGCTGACGCTGGGCCTATCATTCATTTGCACGAATTACCGAAGCGAACACCTTTGCATCTTCGCCCGGCTTTACTGACGGAAGTTATTGCCAATGTGGAAGCCAATACAAAATAGGCTGGGCTGGAAAGCTATTTATGAAATTTGAATGGGACGAAAACAAAAATCAAACCAATATCCGCAAGCATGACGTTGATTTTCGTGATGCTGTTTTTGTGTTTGCCGACCCGCTTGCCTTGAACATACCTGACGACGATCATTCTGAACATGAAGAACGTTGGTTATTATTAGGTGTAAACTTGCAATCACAAACCTTGCTGGTTGTGCATACTTTCCGGCGCGACAATGTCATTCGCATTATTTCCGCCAGAAAAGCGACGAGTAAAGAAAAATCAACCTACTTAAAGAGAGCCGCAAAATGAAAGATGAATATGATTTTTCCAACGCCGAGCAAGGCAAGTTTTATGTGCCTATTGAGGATATTCAAATGCCGATTTATCTGGATAAAGATGTGGCGCAATATTTAGTTCAAAAATGCCAAACAAACCCAGGCAACTTACAAATTTTAGTCAATGATTTGTTACGCAAAGACATTGAAATTGCACAGCGTGTAGCGTTGTAAAGCTTAGGACATGGCGAACAAAACAACAGTATCATTGCCGTACGGGTGATATTTAATATGCCTTTCTTCGATTAAGGAAAAACGCATGTCTGCACAGTTAATCCAAGCGCTCATTCTCCATCTCCCCCGTTACTCTGAAGAAGAGGGTGATTTTTACAGCGTTTCGCGTGAGGCGTTGATTGATGGGCTATGCCAACAACATCCGCTTGACCGTACGCTTGCTGCAAATACCGTTGCCTTGATAGAAACACTGCTCGATAGTTTGGCGGTGTTGGATACGGTTTATCTACAAAAAGGCGAATGGTGTTTTGTGTCTTTTCCGGCGCAATTGATGGCAACATCGGTTTTGACGGCGATGAGCGATAGCGAATCACGTTTTTTTGCGTCAAACTTTTGGAATACCCAAGGCATTGCCAACGACAGGAAGAATCAGCAACGGGAACTATTGCACGGTGTGGAAAACGCACGCTTTGAGCATCACGCCAGTCACCAAGCCCAACCGATCCGTTACTGTTACGTTGCCTGGAGCATTATCAAACTCGACGGCAAAATTTTGTTTTATCAACGCGAAGACACGCAAAAACGCTTCGATAAAGCCGCAGGCGATTTCGGCCTGATCGGCGGCCGGGCTAACCAAAACGATGTGGCAATATCCGACAAGATCGCGTTGCTTAAAGAGCTGCAATCACCCGATTCCGCATTAATCAAACAAGCCTTACCGGAAACCCTGAAACGTGAGTTACGGGAAGAAGCCGGTTTACTGTTTGAATTGCATTACACATTTAAACCCTGGCGCAGATTGAAGCCTTATCGACAAGTTCAAGGCTCAGCTCCCAATCATGCCTTGACCGAATATTATCTGGACATTTTTCAAATTGAATTGACGCTGGACGGCAGTCTTTTTTTGCAGCAGAAAATCAAAATGGACGAGCGTTTGGTCTGGCTTTCGATAGCCGAGTTGGCGAGCGGCGAGACAACGGACGGAAAAATACCCTATATCAAGGCGCTATATGACGATTTTTCGGATGACCGCTCGGCGCTTGAAGCCGAGTTAACCGCATTGCCGGACAGCTTTGCCAGCCGTTATTTGTTTACGCCGAGCAAATATGGCGTGACCTTGCCTATCGATCATCAGTCGCCTGTGTTAGCTGGCGTGTTGGGCAAGGAAAAGCCTCTGGACTTAAATTTAACTGCCCGGCAATTAGCCATTTTATTGGGCTTGGCTGCACACTTGCGCGGTTTTGAATTCGCCACGATTGAGGAGAATATTGTTTTCCATCCTTATGGCTGGATTGATGTTGCAAATAACCCAGTGATTCAATCCGAGTTAATCAGTCTGGCTACTTTGCTAAACGGCAGCGATTTAATCATTGAAAATCACCGTGACGTGTTATTCCGTCTGTCGATAAGTCCTGAGATAGTCTTTTTTGATGATGCGCTGTTTTCGTTTTCAGTAACGCTTGCCGATATGAATGGCATCCAAACAAAAATTCCGGCAACCATTAATAGAAGGTCTTTTGACACAGCGTTGGGTAGCGTTAAAGACAAGGCCGAAGTAGTCAAGCTAACCCTTGAATTTACTCATAATCTGAAAAAATTATCAGATCACCCGTTTTCTACAGATAATGATGAAGCTGTAAAAATCGAAGACACCTATAAAAAAGGCCTGCACAAGGAGCCTAAGTTTGTAGCATTGGGCTTAAGAAATTTAATCCGCCGGGAAGCGGGTATCGTAAAGTTTGTTTTAGGTTTTACAATTGCCTAAGACATCCCGTACCTGCTCTCCGTAACGGAATTCAGCACAACTTGCGAATCACAAAAAGCCGGGGTGCTGTGTCTTTATGCTCGGTGCTGTAAATAGTGCTGACCGCAAATTGTCCGGCATCCAATTGCCCGCACCCGTTTTTGACCCGATCGGCTTCTAGTTCGCCGCCTGGATGACCGGGATAGGCCAGCAGGGTGATGATACCGTTGACGGCTAAAATCCGGGCGGCGATAGTCAATGCGGTCAATGTGGAATCGGTTTGGGTGATGACGCTTTTATCGCCGCCCGGCAGATAGCCCAGATTAAACATGATCGCGCTGATGTTGCCGTGCAGATGTTCCGGGATTTTTTCACTCATCTCGGCATGGCTGGCATGGATCAGGGTCAGGCAGTCCGAAAGCGGGGTTTGCCGAAATTTCTCACGGGTCGAGTCGATAGCCGCCTGTTGTATATCAAAGCCGTAAACGTGGCCGGTTGGGGCGATTTGTTCGGCTAGGAACATTGTGTCGTGACCGTTGCCCACCGTTGCATCGATGGCAATGTCGCCGGACTGGAGAGTGCCACGGATCAGGTCGTGGGCTGTATTAACCAGCGAAATGCGTTTCATAATGCCGTTTAATGTTGCAGGAATGGGATAGAGGCGTACCGTTTAATAAGGCATCGGCAAAATGTCCGCTGTGCCAAGGTATTTGCAAACTGCCTTTGGCACCAAAGCCGTTAAAAATAGCGAGTTGCCGGTGTTGCGGATGGCTACCGATAAAGGGCTGTTTGTCCAAGGTGCACGGCCGAATATTGGCTTGGTGGTCGATCAGGGTTAGGTTAGTCAAACCGGGTGAAATTTGGCTGAGTGCATTTAACAAGTCACTTTTGCCCTGTTCGGTAGGCTGGGTGTTTAGATTTTCCCGGTCGAACGTTGCGCCGATCCTGATTTTATCGGCGCTTAGCGGGATCAGCCAGTTGCCGTAATTGAGGATTTTATCAGGCAATTTGGTTTGGTGTTTTAAGGTAAGAATTTCGCCTTTGACTGGCTGAAATGGCAGATCGCAAAACCAGGGATTTTGTGTCGCCTTATAGCCCTCGCAGAAAATAATCTGCTTGGGGGTAAGGTTTTGCCAGTGCAAAGACGGTTGCAGCTGGATGTCTCGGTAGTCGAACTCAGCTTGCCGGTAGCTGTCGTTGGCGATGAAAAATGCTTTCAGGCAGCTTAACAACGGCTTGGTTAATAAATAACCGGTTTGTTTTTGTTCCAGAAAGCCAAACGGCGTTACAAAATGATTGAGGATTTGTTCCTGCGGCTGCATGTCGCCCAAATAAGCCTGATAATCTGGGTTATTAATGCGTTTGGCAGCGTTTTTTGATTCGTTATCGCCACGAAAAATCCGGAGCATCGGTTTTTCGATATAGAAATCCTGCTGAAAAAAATCGGCCAGTTGTGAATAACAGCGTTTTGCTGCCGGCAACAACGTATCGATATCGGCGGATTTTACAAAACGCATGCCGGTTATCGGGTTGATTAATCCTGCCGCAACCTGCGAGGCATTTTCCAGGCCGTTATCGACAATGACAACTTTACAGCCCCGTTGCATAAGCTCCCATGCCAGCAAGCTGCCTGCCAAGCCTTGGCCGATGATCAAGTAGTCGGTCATGATTTTATCGTTCCCACACTCCGGCATTGCCATTAAGTTAAGCTAAAAATGGTGGTGGTGATTTGTTGTGGGCGCGAATTTATTCGCGTGGGATACATTAAAAAGCGCGAATAAATTCGCGCCCACACTACATTTAATTCTTAACTTAATGGCAATACCAGAGCGCAGGAACAAGGCTATTTAGCCGTCAACGCAACGCCATCAAAACGAATACCGTCCCAGCCGTAGTGCATGAAACTCCTGATGTTCTGGTGACCTGTGCCGTTTGGATCATTCAACACGTCCAGCCGGTAATAGTCGCCGAACAGGTTTAAGGTCTGTTGCTGATCGAGCTTGTTGATTTGGGCGAAAGCAAAAATCTTGCAGGAACCTTCGTTAGTACCGGCCTGATTGACCAACAACTGTTCATTCAGACCGTTGCAAAATTCGGTGGGCTGGTAATGGTAGTAAGCAGTAATGACGGCAATGGCTTCATCAAAACTGACGACTTCATTATGGGTTACTTTTTCAATAAACGCTGCGAGTGACATGTATTAGGTTCAAGGTTAGTGAAGTAATCCAGAAATGCTTTTAAATTCAGGGTGGGTGGAATCTTTGACCCATTCGAACAATACCGATTCATAATTGGTGATGGTCGCGCCTTGTTGTTGCATACGCTGCAAGGCGTAGAATTTGTGTTCGGCCTTGCGCGAACAGATCGCATCTTCGACAACATGCACTTGATAGCCAAGATGCATCAATTCCAATGCAGTCTGCAATACGCAAACATGCGCTTCCTGGCCGACCAGGATTATTTGCTTGCGATCGGTGCTGGCGACGGTGTCGGCAAAACCGTTAGCTGCACAGCAGGAAAAACCAGTCTTGTCGAAAATCAGAGTGTCTTCCGACAGTAGGTCGGTGATGGCTGTATCGGTAGAACCTAAGCCGGTGGGGTACTGTTCGGTTAATAACACCGGGATGTTTAATAGCCCGGCGGCTTTTACTAGGCTGCCGACGTTGGCTGTCATCAGTTCTGCATCGCGCTCAGGCATGGCTGCCGATAGTTTTGACTGCAAATCGACGACGATCAATAGGCTGTTATTGGCAGTCAGTAGGTTGGGATGTGTAGACATTTTAGTTTTTTGAGGTAAAGGTTAAAGGAAAGAAGGCAAAGGGCAAAGGGCGAATGGCAAAGGGCTAAAAACGCATCCATGCGCCTTTCGTCTTTTGCCTTTCGCCTGCTTTTTTATCCCTTCTTCATAATACGGGCTTTTTCGCGCTGCCAGTCGCGGTCTTTTGAGGTGGCGCGCTTGTCGTGCAGTTGCTTGCCTTTTGCCAAGCCGATTTCCAGCTTGGCCCTGCCGTTTTTCCAGTACATCGACAACGGAATCAATGTGTAGCCTTTGCGTTCGACCGAGCCGATCAACCTGTTCAGTTCGTGCCGGTGCAGCAACAGTTTTTTAGCGCGGATAGAATCGGGATTAACATGGGTCGATGCCGATAACAGCGGCGAAATATGAGCGCCGGACAACCAAGCTTCACCGCGTCTTATCACCACATAGCTTTCTTTGAGCTGGATGCGCCCATCCCTAAGGCTTTTAACTTCCCAGCCTTCCAACACAATCCCCGCTTCAAACCGATCCTCAATGGAATACTCATGAGTAGCCTGGCGATTAACGGCAATATTGGCGTTTTGCTGCTTATCATTTTTCTTGGACTTTTTATCGGCCATAAGTGCGGGTTAAGTTTTTTAAACTGACGGAAAGGAATAATTTTGCTATTTTACTCGATATTACTGACTGATGTTATGCAATAACCGGAAAAGTTCACCGCGAACGACATTTATGCTCGACTTTGTGTTTGGCATAGTGATTTTATAATTATTGAGTTTTTACAGGCACAAAAATGACGGATACAAAAAAATCAATTCATGGCCAATGGTCGTCACGCTTCGCATTTATCCTGGCTGCGACAGGTTCAGCAGTCGGTCTGGGTAATATTTGGAAGTTTCCTTATATTGCCGGAGAAAACGGCGGCGGGGCCTTCGTCATCGTCTATTTACTGTGCGTGTTGCTGATCGGCATCCCCATTATGATAGCGGAAACCATGCTCGGGCGGCGCAGTAGGCAGAACCCCATCGACACCATGGTGACGCTGGCCGACGAAGCCGGAGCCGATAAAAACTGGCATTATTTAGGTTGGATGGGCGTTATTGCCGGGTTTTTAATCCTGTCTTATTACAGCGTCATCGCCGGTTGGGCTTCGGCTTACGCGTTAAAGGCCTTGACCGGCAGTTTTTTCGGTGCCGATGCGACAGCGATAAAAGGGCTCTTCGACGACTTGGTCGCCAGCCCAGTGCAGATGGCTTTCTGGCACAGCCTGTTCATGCTGGCGACCATGCTGATTGTGGTGCGCGGCGTTAATAGCGGTCTGGAAAAAGCCGTGCGGTTTTTAATGCCCAGCCTGTTTGTAATGCTGATTTTACTGGTGGCTTACGCGATGACCACCGGCAGCTACGATCAAGGCATCAACTTTTTATTCACGCCCGATTTTAGCAAGCTGACCGGCAACGGCGTATTGACTGCGATGGGCCACGCGTTTTTTACCCTGAGTTTGGGCATGGGCGCGATCATGGTTTACGGTTCTTATTTGCCGAAAGAGGTGTCGATAGCCAGAACCGTCTTTTGGATTGCAGGCATCGATACCGTGGTTGCGTTATTGGCGGGTATCGCCATTTTTCCTATCGTTTTTGCCAGCGGTCTGGAACCTGCCGCAGGGCCGGGATTGATCTTTCAAACCTTGCCGATCGCATTCGGCAATATGACCGGCGGCTGGTTGTTCGGGATTTTGTTTTTCGTAATGCTGGTGTTCGCGGCGCTGTCCTCGTCCATTTCGTTGATCGAACCGGCGGTTGCGTGGTTGGTTGAAAATAAAGCCATGAGCAGACAACAAGCCTGTATTTGGTCGGGATCGATCACTTGGCTGCTCGGATTTGTCACCATTTTTTCATTCAACGTCTGGTCTGATGTCAAAATTTTCGACCGCACCCTTTTTCAATTGCTGGATTATTTAACCGCCAACTTGATGCTGCCTATCGGCGGCTTTTGCATCGCGGTGTTCGCCGGTTGGATCATGAAGCAGCAACACACCGAGCACGAGTTGGACATGCCTAACGCGCTCAGCTATCAAGTGTGGAAAGTTTTAATTTGCTATGTGGCCCCCGCCGCCGTTTTTCTGGTGTTTCTGCATGTGGTCGGGGTTCTTTAAGCATGGCCGTCGTGCAAAAAAGCGCCCTGGTCAGGTTCTCGGCGCAGCAGATGTTCGATTTGGTTAACGACATCGAAGCCTATCCTAAGTTTTTGCCCTGGTGCAGCGGCAGTCGCATCATCAAGCGCGAAGACGACATTGTCGAAGCCGAGCTGGTGATTTCCAAAGCCGGCTTTAACAAATCCTTTTCGACCCGAAATAAGATTGATAACGGCCGCAGCATGACCGTCTCCCTGTTGAACGGCCCGTTCTCCTCTCTGGAAGGAAAGTGGGAATTTATACCGCTACGCGAAGATGCCAGCAAAATTTCCCTGGATCTGGAATTTGAACTGTCAGGCAAGCTGGCAAGCTTGGCGTTTGGCGCAGTTTTTAACCAAATCTGTAACACCATGGTCAGCTCGTTTACTGCACGGGCTAAAGCAGTTTATGGTTAATGTTGAAGTGGCCTACGCCACGCCCGAACAACAGGTAATAGTTACGCTGATCCTGCCGGAAGGCACGACCGTTGAAGCTGCGATAAAAGCCTCAGGGTTGCTGGAGCGTTTCCCAGAAATTGCCCAGTCCGAGCTTAATACGGGGATTTTTGGCGTGACCTGTAAACTGGATCAGCCTGTGTGCGAAGGCGACAGGATAGAAATTTACCGAGCTTTGGTTCATGACCCGAAAGAGGCGCGGCGGCAGCGGGCTTTGAAGAGTTTTTGAGATTATAATCCTATAATATTAATCTTCCATGAGGAGGCACAGCAATATGAGTGGGCTATCTAAAAGATCAACTGTTTACTTGGAGCCGGAAATTCATCAAGCTTTGAAAATTAAGGCCGCTATTACTCATCAATCGGTTTCCGGCTACCCATCTAAGGCCACGAACGGCTTAACCTCAAACTGTGTCCCGCCTTAAGTGGGAAGCCCGAGTTACCCAAGCGCTACGACCAAGCCTCACCCAACGCTTCTGCTTGTTGTAATACCAACCTAACCGCATCCTCTTCCAGATCTGGCGGGTACTTATATTTGCGCAATATCCGCTTCACCATCAGGCGCAACTTAGCACGAACACTCTCACGCGACGACCAATCCACGCTCAAATTCTGGCGCAAGTTTTCGGTTAGTTCATGCGCGATTTTTTTCAAGGTTTCATCCGATAGCTCACGCACGGCTGATTCATTGTCAGCCAGCGCATCGTAGAAGAGCACCTCATCATCAGTTAGCCCTAGCGCATCGCCGCGAGAAGCCGCAGCACGAAATTTCTTCGCCATTTCAATCAACTCTTCAATCACCTGAGCGGTTTCAATAGCGCGGTTCTGGTAGCGCTTAATCACATTGGCGAGCATTTCAGAGAATTTCTTATCCTGCACAACATTGCCCTTAAATTTGGACTTAATTTCACCTTCCAGCAAACGTTCCAGCAACTCCACTGCTAAATTACGCTCTGGTAGATTGCGCACTTCCGCCAGAAAGTCGTCATCAAGAATGCCGATGTTGGGCTTGTCTAGGCCGACCGCTTGAAACACATCGACTACTTCTTCGGATACTATCGCCGAACCGATAATTTGACGGATAGCCAGCTCGCGCCCCTCATCGGTACGTTTTTGTTGGCTTATTTCACGCTTGGTCAAAATCACTTTCACTGCCTGAAAGAAAGCAACTTCTTCACGCACGGCCTTGGCTTCATCCAGTGTGCAACATAAGGTAAATGCTTTACTCATCGCTAGTGCAATATCAGCAAAGCGCTTCTTACCATCATTTTGCCCCAGCACATGGTTAGCTGCACCGGCCAGACGTTTATGTCCCGTGGTCATAAAATCGCTGTAATCAAAGCCGTGCATCATGCCACGCAGAATATCGAGTTTTTCTTCTAGTACGGCATAAGCTTCAGCCACATCCACCGTGGGTTTGCCCCGACCTTGGCTGGCAGTGTATTCTTTGAGCGCACTTTTAAGCTCATTAGCAATGCCGATGTAATCCACCACCAAACCACCTTGCTTATCTTTAAACACCCGATTCACGCGAGCAATAGCCTGCATCAGGTTGTGGCCTTTCATCGGCTTATCCACGTACAAAGTATGAACACAGGGCGCATCGAAGCCAGTGAGCCACATATCGCGCACGATGACTATTCTTAACGGGTCTTCGGGATCTTTAAAGCGCTTCTCAAGGCGTTTTTTCACCTGTCCGCTGTAGATATGTGGGCGCAGCAGTTCTTTATCGCTTGCCGAGCCAGTCATGACGATTTTAATGGCGCCGCTTTCAGGGTTAGTGTCATGCCAGTCTGGGCGCAGTTTAATAATCTCGTTGTAAAGGTGCACGCAAATGTCGCGACTCATGGCAACTACCATGGCTTTACCACTTTGTGCTTGACTACGCTCTTCAAAGTGGGCGACTAAATCCGCCGCTACACTGGCAACTCGGGGTTCAGCCCCTACCACTTTCTCTAAAGCTGCCCAACGGCTCTTCAATCTGGCTTGTTGGCTTTCTTCTTCGTCCTCGGCGAGCTCATCGACTTCATCGTCAATCAGTGGTAGCTCTTCAGCTTTTAGCGACAACTTAGCTAGGCGTGATTCAAAGTAGATAGCCACCGTTGCGCCGTCTTCCTTAGCCTGCTGCATATCATAAACATGGATGTAATCGCCAAATACCGCGCGCGTGTCGCGGTCTTCTGAGGATACTGGCGTGCCAGTAAACGCCACAAAGGTGGCATTGGGTAAGGCATCGCGTAGATGTTGTGCGTAGCCTACCTGATAGCTCGAAATGGGTTCGGCGGCTTTAAGCACTTGAGCCTCGTTAGCTGCGTAGGTCGGGTTAGCATAGCGTAACCCGACAATTTCGGCTTCGATGCGTCGGGTTACGTCCTGCGGACTAACCCGACCTACGGATTGCTTACTTATTTTCAACTTCGCCACAAAACCATATTGTGTACGGTGTGCTTCATCGGCTATTACCACAATATTGCTACGGTCTGATAGCATGGGGTAAGTGTCTTCATCTTCACCGGGCATAAATTTTTGAATGGTGGCAAATACAATACCGCCAGAAGGTCTGTTACCTAGCTTGGCACGCAGGTCTTGTCGCGTATTGGCTTGTACGGGTTGCTCGCGTAATAGGTCTTGCGCCAGCGAGAACACCCCAAACAACTGCCCATCAAGGTCATTGCGGTCGGTAATTACCACAATTGTCGGGTTTTCCATTGCCGCTTCTTGCATCACGCGCGCTGCAAAGCAGGTCATGGTAATGCTTTTGCCGCTGCCTTGCGTATGCCACACTACGCCACCTTTATGCGTGCCACCGGGGCGAGAAGCTGCAACTACTTGATTGATAGCAGCTCGCACAGCGTGAAACTGATGATAGCCCGCCACTTTTTTTATTAGCGTGCCGTCATCTTCAAACAGCACAAAATAGCGCAGATAATCCAGCAGATAAGCGGGCGCCAATACGCCATGGATCAGCGTTTCTAGTTCGTTAAACTGCCCTAATGGATCAAGCGTCACCCCATCAATGGTGCGCCACTGCATAAAGCGCTCGGCACTGCTGGATAGCGAGCCTAACCGCGCCTCGCTACCGTCAGAGATAACCAATAGCTCGTTATATTGAAATACATCGGGAATTTGCGCTTTGTAGGTTTGAATCTGGTCAAACGCTTTCCAAATATCCGCGTGGGTATCTGCCGGGTTTTTAAGCTCTAACAGCACCAGTGGCAAGCCATTCACAAACAGAATAATGTCAGGGCGCCGCGTATGATGCGCACCTCTAATCGAGAATTGGTTAATCGCAAGCCACTCGTTATGCGCTGGCGAAACCCAATCAATCAAGCGCACATAGTCACCTCGAGTTTCGCCATCCTTTTGATATTGCACTGGCACACCCGTCACCAGCAACTGATGAAAACGGCGATTAGCAGATAACAATACAGGGATGCCTAAATCCAGCACTTGTTGAATAGCATCTTCACGTGCGGCAATTGGCATGGATGGGTTGAGATGATTAACCGCAGAACGCAAGCGCTCTACCAGCACCACCTGCTGATAGTTAGCCCGCTCAGGCTTACTGCCATCAAGCGCAATATCTGGGCCATATAAATGCGTGTAGCCAGCTTCCCCTAGCCAGATCAATGCTTCTTGTTCTAGTTGGTCTTCGGTCATGGCTGGACTCGCATTATTTTTGGTTTGTCGGCTTGAATCATCATTTCAATAGATCGATATAGGGTTGATAACTATAACTGCGAAATGTCTTCTGCCCGGTTAACTCCAAAACAATTCCTAAATCTTCCAGGGCCTTCACGGCGGCGTTAGCCGTCGGGAAGGTGGTATTTAGCTTTTGGCGCACTTGCTCAATCGTGAAGCGCGGCATCATCGGCAGTAGCTCGAATAAACGGTAACTCGCCGAGCTGGCTTTGGCAGCGGCCAGTAGGCGACGGCGATCCGCTGCAATCAACGAGGCAATCGCCACAATACTGCGCTCGGCTTCGCTTGCCGCCACCGCCACCCCTTCCAAAAAGAAAACAACCCAACCTTCCCAATCGCCCTCAGTGCGAATCGCGGATAAGCGGCGGTAATACTCGGCTTGGTGCTGTTTCAAATAAGCGCTGAAATAGAGCAAAGGTTCGGGCAACAATTGCCAATGTTCCATCAGCGCCGCAATCAGCAAGCGCCCGATGCGGCCATTGCCATCCAAAAATGGATGGATCGTTTCAAATTGAGCATGCACCAGCGCAACCTTGAGCAGCGGCGGCAAGTCGTCAGAAGTCGAGGGCGCGTGAATGAAACGCTCCACATCAGCCAACAAATCCGCCACCTTCTCGGGGGGAGGCGGCACAAACACCGCATTCCCTGGTCGCGTACCGCCTATCCAGTTTTGCGAACGGCGTAACTCCCCCGGCTGCTTACCGCTTCCTCTCACCCCGTCCAATAACAAGCGATGCGCATCACACAGCAACCGCACACTAATCGGCAAGCCACTGGCATCGCGCAAGTTATCCCGCACCAGCCGGAAGGCGCGCAAATAATTGGTGACTTCCTCCACATCCTCGGTGTTGCTGACCGCAAAGCCCGCCTCCTCATCGAACAAATCCGCCAGCGTCGCTTGCGTGCCTTCAATCTGCGACGTCAGCAACGCCTCTTTACGGATGGCGCTATAAACCAACCAATCCACCGAAGACACTAGCCCGGACACCCCCGACAAACGCGCCAGCGCCAGCTCTGCCGAGCGGTTGAGCGTCGTAAAACATTCGGGCGCCAATACCGGAGCGGTGGGCGGCAGCGCGTGCGGCACAAAGGCTAGAACGGATTCGCCCAAAGTTGTGGTAGTTAGGTAAGAACCGGAACTGCGCATAATATGAAAGGATTCTTTAATGGATAGCGTGGATATTAAAGCAATATTGAATAGACGGGCAAGTTATTAAAGAAATCTTTAATAACTGGTTACGCAATGAAAGCGGGCTTGCATACGATTACCCCGCGTGTGTTACCGCCGCTTCTGCTTTGGGCAGGCGTAGTTTGCCGGAGATTAGGCGGGGGAGTAGGGTGTCGCGGAGGGTGGCGAGGGCTTGGGCTTGAAGAGCATTTGAAATCCAACGGTCAAGCAGTGGTGCGAAGTATTCATCTGTTGCCGAAATAAATTGATTTGATGGCGCGACCACCTTTGCTTGACTCAAGTGACAGCGTTGAATGTGTCCCATCGTTGTTGCTTTGCTTGCGGCAGTTTGCCGAAAACTCTCTAAGTGGAATTTCGTCCAAAAGTAGTAAAACCATTTCGGGTAAGTATCAGAAGTAACCTTGAACAAATGCTGATTCAATGCGCCTTCACCGCCGCACCAGATTTCCACCTCCAGACTGCCTGACCAAGAGAACAATACATCACCATTTTGGATGATGTATTGCTGCTTCAATTTCCTGCTTGCGCGGTCAGCTCCCACAGTATTTCCCTTGCGTAGCTGTGCAATTTTGATGACAGGCAGCCAATCATCATCTTCCGGCGGAAACTTCTGCAACGCCAAACCATTTAGGTAATCCGCAATTTCATCTATTGATTTGACCTTCCACCCACTCGGCATCAACCCCAACTCCGATTCCTCGAAACTATCAGGAAACAGTTCGGCAGTCGCTTCATCCATGCCTTCTGGTGCGCGACCTTCTTGCTTGGCGCGGACAGGGTCAAAATCCACAAACCATGATTTAAACAGCGCCTGTGCAATGGCTTCAAGCGTGGCGTTGGTTTCGCGCAGGAGAGTGATGCGGTCGTCGAGAGCGCCAAGCATCGCAGCAATTTCCTGCTGAATTTGAATCGGCGGCAAGAAAATAGGAACGGCTGAAAGAATGCCTGTATTCAAATTAGGCATTGTTGCGCCAACTGCGTGGCGAACTAACCATTCCTTGATACTAGGCTGCCGAAGATAGTGGGAAATAAATTTTGAACTTGCGATAGTTTCGTTGCCTAGACGAACTTTCAGACAGCCTGTTCCGCAAAACCAGCCTATCTCATGCGGTCGAATCAAGGCATTCTTGGTTACATCCCCGCGTCTGCTAAACACGATATCACCCATCTGGAATATATGCTGAGACAGCCGGTCAACATCAGACGGACCTATTCGAGCTATCCCTTCTTCCATAATGCCGCCATCACCGATATTAGTCGGCATAACCACAGGAATGCCATGTAT
>JBCKWO010000036.1:0-19848 GCA_038922535.1 Methylobacter sp.
TCGGATTATGATTCCGTAAAATATACAAATTTCCGGCATAACTTTTCTCCGTTACAAATAGTTCTTCAAAACCGCTGTTTTAATTCCAGCAAAATTTGTTCAGGCGTTAGTGTTTTGATGGGTGAATTTTGATAATCCTTAATGTTACGACTGACAATAACATCAGCGTGACAAGCTATAGCACAAGCACATTGCATAGCGTCTTCAAAATCACTCAACGGTAATTCTAACGCAAGCATTAAATCGTGATTCGAAACAGGGACAATCGTTAAAAAACTACACAGCTCTGAAATAAAGGCTTTTCGTTGTTCTTTTAGGTTACTTTTCGCCGTGATATAGAAAAAGTTAATTAGTGATTATGTTGAATTAGATTCTTTGAAAACAGCACGAATTGATACTGAATGGGGCTGTTTAGAATTTAACGGCGGCATGGTGGATATTGAGCCTAATACCTTGTATCAGTTTGCAAAAAGTGATTGAGGGCAGAGGTTCCCGAGCGCGGTAGGATGGGTAGAGGCGTAGCCGAAACCCATCACATAGGCGGTTGATTATGATGGGTTTCGCGTTGCTCTACCCATCCTACGAGTCTTTATCAACAATTAGTGAGCAGTCAATAATGAAAACTTAGGCCGGAAGGGCATGTTGCCCCGTTCGAAACGTTTGGCGCTAGTTAGGTGTAGTCACGTAGCCCAGGCAGCGCAGAAACGCTAGGAACGGGGTTACAAACCCCGTCCCGCCTGAGCGATTAATAGAAGCCGCCAAACGCACCGTAGAAATGGCGATTGAAGGCGGGGAAGAGCCGGCGATGGGATTGTTGAGTTTGAATGATGCGGTGTAAAAATCAAAAACCACCTTTGGCGTGTGCTGAAGGTGGTTTTTTGTTTGCAGTGTTAATTGTCTTGTAGTAATGTTACTACTTTAAGCGGGAGAAGAAACATGAGTATTACGACACTTTCCAGTCGAGAATTAAACCAAGACATTGGCAGAGCAAAAAAAGCCGCGCAATTTGGAGCGGTTTTTATTACCGACCGTGGACGACTTGCCCATGTGTTGTTAAGCATTGAAGAATATCGACGGATTACGAACAATCAACCGAACATCGTTGAATTATTAGCGATGGCAAATGACGAAGAAATTGATTTTGAGCCGCCGCGTTTAAGTGGAAATTTTTATCAGCCAGCCGATTTTTCATGATGTTTTTGTTGGATACGAATGTAGTTTCAGAATTGCGAAAAGTAAAAACGGGCAAAGCCGACAAAAATGTTGCTGTTTGGGCAGAAAGTATTGCCGCCACGAATTTGTTTTTGTCTGCAATCACAATACTGGAGTTAGAAATTGGCATCGGTTTAGTAGAACGACGTGATGATTCACAAGGCTTTATGCTTCGCGCTTGGCTGAATAATCAAGTGTTGCCCGCATTTGATGGACGTATTCTTTCGGTTGATACCGCCGTTGCACAATGTTGTGGAAAACTTCATGTACCGAATCCCTGTTCAGACCGTGATGCGCTTATTGCCGCTACGGCGTTGATTCACAAAATGACAGTGGTCACACGCAATGTCGCAGATTTCAATCCAACGGGTGTAGCAATAATCAATCCTTGGATCTCATGAAGATCGGGTTAGCGTAGCCTACTGTTGGTACGCTATCGCTAACCCGACCTACAAATTCTTCGACAGGACGAACGGTTAAGCCTTGCGGTATGTCCCGACTTAAATGGGAAGCCGGAATGTTGGGTTCGCAATAAGCTTCTCCAACTACAGGTTCTTGTGAATTACGCTTTCAACGCCTTCAACACTGCCTGCATAGATGCATTAGCATCGCCGAACAACATGCGGGTGTTTTCCAGCACGAACAGTGGATTACCCACGCCGGCATAGCCTGAGGCCATGCTGCGTTTAAGCACGATGGTGGTTTCGCCTTTCCAGCATTCCAGTACCGGCATACCGGCTATCGGGCTGTTCGGGTCGTCCAACGCCGACGGGTTGACGATGTCGTTGGCGCCGATCACGATGGTCACGTCGACATGCGCCCAATCTTCGTTAATTTCGTCCATCTCATAAACGATGTCGTAAGGCACTTTGGCCTCGGCTAACAGCACGTTCATGTGGCCGGGCATTCGTCCGGCAACCGGATGGATACCAAAGCCGACTTTTTTGCCTTTACCCCGTAGCAACTTGGTGATTTCGTTAACGGTGTGTTGAGCCTGGGCAACCGCCATGCCGTAGCCGGGAATAATGATGATGTTTTTTGCATCCAGCAATAATTGCGCGGTCTCAGCAGCATCGATAGGTTGAACATCGCCTTCAACCACTGCGGCTTCGCCACCCGAACCGGTGCCAAAACCTCCGGCAATCACGCTGATAAAGTTGCGGTTCATCGCACGGCACATGATGTAACTCAAGATCGCGCCGCTGCTGCCGACCAATGCGCCGGTCACAATCAACAAATCGTTACTTAACATAAAGCCGGTTGCCGCCGCCGCCCAACCTGAATAGCTGTTAAGCATCGATACCACCACCGGCATATCCGCGCCGCCGATCGCCATGACCATGTGTACGCCGAACGCCATCGCGATGAGTGTCATCAGCAATAACGGGAAGGTGCCGCCGCCGGTTTCGGCTTGATGTAAAAACAGCTGGCCCAGGAAAATGGCTCCAACCAGCAGGCCTAAATTCATCCAATGACGACCGGGCAGTAACATCGGCTTGCCGCTGATGCGTTCGCTGAGTTTGCCAAAAGCAACCACCGAACCTGAAAAGGTCACGGCCCCGATCAAAATGCCGATGTAAATTTCCACTTCATGGATGGTTTTTTCCACACCGCTTAAGTCGGTGGAGCTGTCCATAAAATTGGCATAACCCACCAACACCGCAGCCATACCCACCAAGCTGTGCATGATGGCGACCAGTTCCGGCATTTGAGTCATTTCGACTTTTAATGCGGCTTTTGCGCCGATAGCACCGCCGATTAACAAGGCGATGACTAAAACCGCGTAGGAGGTGACCGATGCGCTGAATGCGGTCGCCAAAATGGCAATCGCCATACCTAACATGCCGTAATAATTGCCTCGGCGGGCTGTTTCCGGATTACTTAAACCACTTAAGCTGAAAATGAACAGAATGGTGGCGACGATGTAAGACATCGTAACTAAACTTTGGGACATCAATATTCTCCGGTTATTTTCTGAACATTTCTAGCATACGGCGGGTGACTAAAAAGCCACCGACAATATTGATAGATGCAATGAGTATCGCCAACCCCGAAAGGACGCTGATAATAAAGCCGGGCGCAGAAACCTGCACCAGTGCGCCAATCACGATGATGCCGCTGATGGCGTTGGTCACGCTCATTAACGGGGTGTGCAGCGATGCGGACACGCTCCAGATCACCTGATAACCGATGAAACACGCAAGTACAAATACGGTAAAGTGCGACATGAATGATGCCGGAGCGACCGAACCGATGCCGAACAAAGCCAAACCGCCAATAATCAACGGTATATAGTGCTTGATCGAGTCTGGGATGATCGATTTTTTCTGTTGTGCCTTTACCGATGCATAAGCGGGTGCTTCGGTTTGCGGGGCGGGGGAGGCAGACAGTTTGGGCGGTGGCGGCGGCCAAGTGATTTTGCCTTCCTTAATGACTGTGGTGCCGCGTATCACCTCATCGTCCATATTGACGTTGATGGTGCCGTCCTTTGCCGGGCAAAGTTCAGTCAACAAATGCCTCAGGTTAGTCGCATAAAGCTGGCTGGATTGGTTCGCCAAGCGGCTAGGCAAATTGCTGTAACCGATAATGGTCACGCCGTGTTTGACCACCACTTGATCTTTCTCGGTCAATGCGCAGTTGCCGCCTTGTTCGGCCGCCAAATCGACAATAATGCTGCCCGGTTTCATCGATTCGACCATGCCTTTGGTGATCAGCTTAGGTGCCGGTTTGCCGGGAATCAACGCGGTAGTGATGATGATGTCCACTTCCATCGCCTGTCTGGCAAACAAGGCCATTTCAGCTTCGATGAATTCCTTGGACATGGTCTTGGCGTAACCGCCAGCGCCAGCGCCTTCTTCTTTAAAGTCCAGCATCAAAAACTCGGCATCCATGCTTTCGATTTGTTCTTTCACTTCAGGACGGGTATCGAAAGCCCGGACGATAGCGCCCATGCTTTTCGCCGTACCGATAGCGGCAAGACCGGCAACACCAGCACCGATCACCAATACCTTGGCGGGTGGAATTTTACCTGCGGCGGTAATCTGTCCGGTAAAAAATCGGCCAAAATGCTGTGCGGCTTCAATGACGGCGCGATAACCGGCAATATTGGCCATGGAGCTGAGTGCATCAAGCTTTTGTGCCCTGGACATGCGCGGCACACTGTCCATCGCCAGTACCGTGGCATTTTTGGCAGCCAGTTTCTGCATCAGTTCTTCATTTTGCGCAGGCCAGATAAAACTGATTAAATGACCGCCTTCGGATAACAAGTCGATTTCGTCCAGCGCCAGCTCGGGATGGCGTTCGGGGGCGCGGACTTTCATCACGATGTCGGCTTTCTTCCATAAGGTCTTAGCATTGGCGACTATTTCAACGCCGACTTCTTTATAGGCCTCATCGGAAATATTCGCGGCAGCGCCCGCGCCTTTTTCGAGCAGGACGGAAAAACCCAGTTTTATAATTTGTTCTGCGGCCTCAGGCGTAGTGGCCACACGTTTTTCACCTGGGTGAATCTCTTTAGGTATACCAATCTTCATACAGCCTCCAATGGGAGTGATTTAGAACATAGTGAGTGAAGGTTTTGACTAGGACAGGCGCCTAGTCAAAACCCAGCATGGAGGATATGAGATTAGGCGAGGTTTTTCAATAAAAAACATAAGGCGGGTGGGTGAATATTGGATTTTTAATTCACGAATACCACAAAAAGCGCGAAAAATATTTTGAAGAGCGGATCTTGTTGTGAGTTTTTAGTTTTGAGTATGTTAACTTGCATAGAGGGCACATTGTATGGCTAACCGTAATCGGATGGGGTTTTATGGTCAAGAAAATCTCAGCGTAAGTTGATGCCATTAGCGGCTTTGTAGGGTTGAAAAAACTAGGATGGGCTATAATTCAGGGAAAAAAGAATTTGGGTCGGTAGGTTTTTGAAGAAATACAAAATTTAGCCCCCATTCCGTGTACTACATTGTTAGTTTATTAAGTTGGTGAGAGTATGAAGTACGTAATAAAAAAATTGGGTGAAGACTTTATCTCTGCAGAGTTAGAGCAAGTCAGAAAGCAATTTGTAGATGCGTTAACTTACACAATGGAAAGCGCTAGTGTTTTTTTTGATAAAAAAGCTAAAGATCCTTTAGATATTTATATCAAATATGATTTTCAACAAAAAGATGGCGAAGAGGTTATTCACGGATTTAATCTGCGTGAAGAAATTATCAGAAACTTTGGGCTTGATGTAGAAAGGTATCATTTATCGGAGCAGCTTATAATCATAGCCAAAAGCCTTAGGGGCTTAGCCGATGAAATAGATTTTCGTTATGATCCTGACCCTGATAAAACCCGTGCAGAGATTGAAGATGCAAAGTATACAGAGTTCGCTAAGAATATTAACCGGTCTTATCGGGAAGTGTTGAAGGATGCTATTGCAATGGATGAGGCCTTAAAAAAAGAAAAAGAACTGGAGGCGTTGAAGAAATCTAAAGAGATCCTTGAGGTTGAATACCATTTAAAAGAAGATGAGGATCAAGCTTTTATTGCCAAATAAAAGCGTATAAAGCTATTTTATTTCAAAACACGTCAACGCTTCATCAGCTTGAAGGTCGACGATTTCAACATGATCGACTCGCGCGGTTATCGGGCCTTTGTGGCACCATTTTATGAATTTATCTATCACCGTGCTTTCTGCCTCAGCAATGATTTCGACGCGCCCATCAGCAAGATTTTTGGCGCTACCTTTTATGCCGAAATGTTTGGCCTTATTCTGAGTAAATAGGCGAAAATAAACGCCTTGAACTCGACCGGAAACCAGGATTTTAACTTTACGCATCACTCTTGAATTCTCCAGCAATAATGGATTCTTGGGTTGCGGGCAAAATCTTCAGGAATCGTCGCCGCGCTGATGTCTGCTACGATCAAATCGGCCAAAGCCTGCTTGTCGATTTTAAAACGTCTGAAGTTGGTGGAGAAGTATAGGACACCTCCCGGCGACAGCAAGGAAACCGCGTTATTAATCAATTGCACATGATCGGCTTGTATGTCGAACACGGCATCCATCCGTTTCGAATTGGAAAAAGTCGGCGGATCTAAGAAAATCAAATCATAGTGGCGGTTAGCCAGCTGGACTTCAGTGTCTAGCCATTCCAGACAATCGGCCTGGATAAATTCATGCGCCCCCTGATTGACATTCAGCGCCATGTTCTTTTTTGCCCAGTTGATATAGGTATTCGACATATCGACCGTCGTTGTTGACTCAGCGCCGCCCATTGCCGCATGGACTGTCGCGCTGCCGGTGTAGGCAAACAGGTTTAAAAAGCGCTTACCTTTGGCCTCTTTTTGAATCAGCATCCGAATCGGCCGGTGATCAAGGAATAATCCGGTGTCCAGATAATCTTCAAAATTCACCAGCAATTTGCAACCGCCTTCTTCGATAATGTGAAAACGTCCCTGATCGCCGTGTTTTTCGTACTGATCGGTGCTTTTTTGCTTACGGCGTATTTTTAAGCTTACCTGCTCGCGATCGACGCCAAGTACGCGGGGTATTTCGGACAGTAACCCCGCCAGTCGCTGATCGGCTTTGTGTTGATCGATGCTTTTGGGCGGTTCGTATTCTTGAACGTTGATCCAGGTTTGTTCTCCTTGATAAATATCAACGGCGACGGCATATTCCGGTAAATCGGCATCGTAGACCCGATAGCAATTGATGCGGTTTTGCTTCGCCCAACTGGACATTTTTTTTAGGTTCTTTTTAAGCCGGTTGGCGAACATCTCGGCAGCAATGGGTTCACTGACAGGGGTAATGCTTACGACCTCTTGCTCATCGGTCTCCTGATCGGGGAGGGTCTCTGCGCTGACAGGTTCGGGTTGCGGCGTTTTGCTAAGCTCCATCGCCTGAGCAATGCGCTCTTCCTGCGTTCTGGCCTTGGGGATGAAAAAACTACTTTCCTCAATATCCAGCCGTAACAGCTTGCATTCAAGCGCGCCGTTAAACAGGGTGATCGGCTTTTGCGAGCGGATGCCTAAGCGAAAACCCAGTTCCGGGTTGCTGATAATCATCGCGGCTTTCCAGCCGATAAAATGCGCTTTTAGCGATTCGCCGAATTTTTTGTACAGATCGGCAGTTTCCTGCTCGTCGCCCAAGCGTTCGCCGTAAGGCGGGTTACAGATCAGCAGGCCGGGCTTCCAGCTTTCCGCCGGTTCCGCGTCTTCAATATCGCGGCGTTCAACATGGATTTTGTTTTGCAAACCGGCATTGGCGATATGCGCCAAGGCGGTGTTGACGGTTTGGCGGTTTTGGTCGAAGCCCACGATAACGGGCAGTTTTTCCAGGCCTATTTTTTTACGTTGTTCGGCTTCAGCGCGTAATTTTTTCCAGCATTCGGCATCGTGTTTTTTCCAGCCGGTAAAACCGAAATAGTCGCGCAGCAAACCGGGTGCATAATCGGCGGCGATCATTGCGCCTTCCAATAATAGCGTTCCAGAGCCACACATCGGGTCTATCAAGGTGCCTTGTTGTTTGGCGATTTGCGGCCAGCCACTACGCAGCAACATCGCGGCGGCCAGGTTCTCTTTCATTGGCGCTTTAATGTTGACGTCCCGATAACCGCGACGATGCAGGCTTTCGCCGGAAAGATCCAGGCTCAGCTGGGCGTTTTCGCCATTCAAATAAACGTTGATGCGGATGTTGGGCTGATCGGTATTGATGCTGGGGCGGGTTTGAAATTTGTCCCGCATCTGATCGACGATGGCATCTTTAACTTTTAATGCGCCAAAGTGGGTGTTGTTAATCGCTTCCGAGTTTTTTGCGCTGAACGACACGGCAAAGCTGTCTTCAGGGTTAATGTGTTCGAACCAGTCGATTTTTTGCACGCCGTCATAAAGGTCTTGCTGGCTTTTTACCTCGAATGAACTGAGTACCAGTAAAATCCGATTTGCCGTTCTTGACCACAAACAGGCGCGATAGGCTGTTTCAAGGTCTCCCTGAAAAGCGACACCGGCCAGGGTGGCCTTGATGTTGTTTACGCCGAGCGCCTGGAGTTCATCGGTCAGGATGGTTTCCATCGCTTTGGGTGTTGTTGCGAAGAGTTGATAAGTGGGCATGGAAACAATGAGGGGAGAAAGACGAAAGGCACAAGACGAAAGGCTAAAGCGCGGCTTTTTTTGCCATTCGCCTTTCGCCCTTCGTCTGCTTTTTTTATTGGATTTTGATCAGTTCGACATCAAAGATCAATGCGGCGTTCGGGCCGATTGAGCGACCGGCACCTTGTTCGCCGTAAGCCAGTTCTGACGGGATGTAAAAGCGGTATTTAGCACCTTCTTTCATAAGCTGCACGCCTTCAGTCCATCCGGCTATAACTCTATTTAGCGGGAAGGTAGCCGGTGCGCCTCTGCTGTACGAGCTGTCGAACTCTTCGCCATCAAGGGTTGTGCCTTTGTAATGCACCGTGACGTTATCGGTCGCCGAAGGTGAAGTGGCACCGGTTCCAGGTGTTAACACTTCGTATTGCAAGCCGGATGCGGTGGTTACGATATTGGGTTTTTTAGTATTTTCTGCCAGAAAGGCTGCGCCTGCGGCTTTAGTTTCTGTGGGGGTGGTGGCATTGGCCAGTGAAAACATAGTAAATCCTATAAGAAGAACGGTGGCGATTGAAAGAACCTGAGTTTGAATTTTTCTCACGACTTATCCTTTTGTTGTTAACGTAAAAAAACGATAGTTTATCAAAAAAACCAGCCTTTGTTTTCTAAATCACCTTGGCATTCGCCTAATTGGCTTTGAAATAGTTTGGCACGCCGAGCCACTTTGTTGGCAATCTGTACGAGTCCCGCTTTTTGTAAATAGCTACGGCGCTGATAACCGCCATGCCCTTCATGGTAGGCGAGATATAAATTGTTGGCATCCAGTTTTGATATGCCTAAGCGGGTGTGGCTGATGTTGCAGTACCAGCCGATGAAATCAGCGGCATCGGCAAAGTCTTCGCGATCCGCACTCCAGTTATCAGCTTTGTCCTGGTAACTATCCCAGGTTTCATCTTTGGCTTGGGCATAGCCATAGGCGCTACTGGCTCGGGGTAGGGGAATGAGTCCCAGCAGCCAAGGTCGCGGCGGTTGCGCATCGGCGACAAAGTGTGACTCCTGATGCATGATCGCCATTTGTATGTGGATAGGTACACCCCATTTCTCGAATGAGTTCTTAGCGCTGTCATACCAATCTTCTTTTTCCCTGAAAGTAGCGCAGATATTGTCGCCGTTTTTAGGCGTGAGCGCCGTGCAGGCGGTCAGGGAAAGTAACACTATCAGGATTAACGGCTTGTTCATGAGGTGATAAGTTATGTGGGTCTGAGTTATTGTGGCAAGTCCATTCGACAAGGATCTCCTGAGCGTGGCCGAAGGGCTCAGGACAGGGAAAATAATTGTAATAGAAGGAAAAATATAACACAGACACTATAATTGCCCACAGTAGCCTTGTACAGTGTTTGAATGGTTAGATAAACGGATAATCAGAGAGGAAAGTCAGATGAATTTAGATATAGAACGGTCGCCCCGAAAACATTTAGCGTCGCGTGGTTTGATCTATATGGGGGAGGAAGAGTGGGAAGTCATCATTAAAGATATTTCGTTGACCGGTGTGCGTGCGGAATTAAAGTGTGACCCGACCAGTACGGAGGTCAAAGATATTTTCAATATGCTGTCGGCATCGACCGTCGTAGATTTGTACCTTCCTGAAATGCGTTTGGCTGGCGAAGCCGAAGTGATCAGGGTCGATATGCTTGATGATCATATCCAGGTAGCATTTGAGTTTAAAAGTGTCAGTTTCGATATGGATAACCGGCTGTGCCGGCGAAAAGTATATAGAAAAAACCTGACGGCTCCGGGCAAAATCCAATTGAATGGTGAATATCACGCGTTTAAAACCATCGATGTTTCAGTGGAAGGGTTGATGATTAACATTGCCGCATCTATAGTTGTCGAGCCGGGTGTGGTGGCTTTGTTTGAATTTGAACGCTTGGGTTTGGACGGTGAGGTAAAAGTGGTGTGGGTTGAGCAGACCGCCGATGCCGAGACACTGATCGGCTTGGAATATGTGCATATGGGAAAAACAGCTATTAAGGGGATACCCCGTTTTGCCCGCCCAAGAGCAAATCAGTGAGGACTATAAACATTTATCTTACTGATTAGCAAGATGTTTCAGCCAGCGCCAAAATGGCTGTCATTTCGGCAGGAATTCCAACTTAAACGGGGGGACTTACAGATAACATCCCTCAAAGGGATGTTATCTGTCCAGGTTTAAGTGGAAATCCGTAAATTGAAGGCTGCGGAGCATCCAGCTGAAGAAGGTTTCTAATCAGGTAAACATTTATCTGGTGAGGTGTCTGCTTTAACGGCTCAGATTAAAAAGACAGTCACCGGTATACGTTGAGTTGTAATGTTGGTTTATTACTGCCTTTCAACACCTGCGTTAATATCGATTAATACAAGTTAATCAGTTCGGGTAATGAGTACAAAGCGAACGCTTACAATTCATACGCTAGGACGGTGAATTCCTAACATGCCGGTAAGGTTAGCCAATTCATAAGTTTCCTATGCAAATACTTACCTGTAAAATCGGCGGCTTTATGATTGTTATTGGAGCAACTGCAAAATGGGTAGAGCCTATCAAAACCGCAAAGTGTCTATGGCCAAAACGTCCGATGCCAAGGCAAAGGTTTACAGCAAATATGGCCGGGAAATCTATGTCAGCGCTAAATCGGGAGGCGTCGATCCATCTGGAAATTTAGCCTTGCGGGGCTTGATCGAGCGCGCCAAAAAAGACCAAGTCCCTACCCATGTTATTGAGAAAGCCATCGACAAGGCTAAAGGCGGCGGCGGTGAAGATTTTGCCTCTGCGCGTTATGAAGGTTACGGCCCCGGCGGTTGCAGGGTGATCGTCGACTGCCTGACCGATAATCCTAACCGTACTTTTGGCGATGTGCGCCAGTGCTTTACCAAAACAAAATGTAAAATCGGCACTCCAGGCACGGTCAGCCACATGTTCGACCATGCCGCCATCTTGGCGTTTAAACATGCTGACGAGGATGCGGTTCTTGATGCATTGCTTTCGGCCGATGTCGATGTTACCGATATTGAAAGCGATGCTGGCAAGGTCACCGCGTTCACGCCTCAAGCCGACTACTTCAAAGCCAAGCAGTCTTTGGCGGATGCATTTGGCGAGATCGATTTTGACGTGGACGAGATTCAATTTCTGCCCAAAAGCGCCACCCAGATCAGCGGCGATGATATTGCGCTGTTTGAACGATTTTTAGATATGCTGGACGATCTGGAGGATGTGCAGAATGTTTATCATGATGCCGAGTTTTGACGGCCATGTCTGCTTTATCCTAAAAAAATCAGTTGAAACGTGTGGAAACCGTTCGTGCTGAGCCATTCGGCTGCGCTCAGGAGAGCCTGGTCGAAGCATGAGCGGCTTCCATACCTCAATCTATTTGGTGAGCATTCTAAAATCCCGTACCCCCTTCGATAGGCTCAGGGCTTCGTACCTCAGCAGCGGCCTACGGTAACTTGCGCGGTAACAATCTAGCCGACTGAGTCTTACCACGTTAAGCCGTTAAATCACCTTTGGAGGAGGCTGTTTTTTAGTAGGGCTGGATTTTTCAAGCTGACGGCGAAATTCGTCCATTTGCCGTATCAGTTCTTCACTGAAGGATTTGATTTGGTTTTCAAAGAACGGTATTTGCTGCTCCAGTTCCTTGTTAATGGTATCGCCAAGCGCCCGCAGGTTTTTAAAAATATCTCCTAAAGGCAGGATTGAAAGGTTATCGAGCGTTTGCTGATAATTGGTTTTCCAAAGATCGTTTTCTTTTAATAAAACGGTTTCGAAAGATAACACCTTGTTGCCTTCGGTATTTTTCAAGGTGATGACGGTTGCAACCTTCGCATTGGAGCCATCAATGACGATCGTCCCGGTCTTTATTGACGCTCCTTTCATATTTTGTTGCTCAACCACGAGATGTTGAGTTTCCTGAGTCGCATATTTTCTGGCGGATTCAATATCGCCTTGCGCCATCGCTTCCCAGAATGCCGTGGTGACCTGTTCGGGGCTTAATGCCGTCTGGCAACCGCCGAGCATGAGCAATAGACTGAGAAGTCCTGCCCATCTTGCAAGGCAATGCTTTGTGTGATGCCGGGAAAAAATCTGTAATGTGTCTGTATTGGTCGCCATCGAAAACTCCAGGAATTTACAGTAAGTTCAAGAACAGGTTGTAGATAGGAACGGTCGCCAGCCTACAAGAGTCCATATGGAAAATGGGCGATTCATAACCCTGAAATATTACGCTTCAATAGTGCGCCTTGATCTTACAAAATGTCAAATGGGGTGAAAATCGTGGGTCAATTGATTTTGCCGGTTAGGCTATTTCAGCATCGGTCAGATAGCAGCCGGGATCTTCAGCCCAGAAATTTCCGGTAGTTTGCGCAGCCCTGACGCGGGTGTTGCCGTTGCAGATTTCTTGATAATGACATCGTGCACAGCGTCCTTCGAGTGGTCTCGGATGTTGCTTAAGACCCGCCATCAATGGATCGCTGGTATCCATCCATATTTCCGAAAAAGGCCGTTCTTTGACATTGCCCAGTTCATAATGCCACCAGAACGTGTCGGGGTGCACATTACCCAAGTTGTCGATATTGGCGACGTTGACGCCGGAGGCATTGCCGCCCCATTGTTCCAGTTTGGCTTGGATATGCTCGGTTTTGTCGGGGAAATGCCGGGCTACCCAGTGCAGGAAATAAACCGCATCGGCGTCGTTATTGCCGGTCACAAATTCCCGGTCTTTGCCTGCCTTAAGCCATTCGTAGCTGGTTTCAAACAGCAAATCCATCACAGTTCGGGTCATTGAAAAATGGGCGTCGTCTTTGCGGTTTTTATTGCCGCGACCTCCGTAATTCAAATGCGATAAATAGAATTTATCGATATTGTGGTCATCCATCAATTGTAATAAGGCAGGAAAATCCTGGGCGTTATCCTGTGTTAAAGTAAAACGTAGGCCGACTTTTATCTGTTTTTCCAGGCACAGGTGGATGCCGTGTAAAGCCTGGTCGAATGAACCTTTAACCCGCCGGAACTGGTCGTGGGTGTCTTTGATGCCGTCCAGGCTGACGCCGATATATTGATAATTTATGTCGGCGATTTCATCGATATTATCGGCGGAAATTTTAGTGCCGTTGGTCGATAGCGCGACATAAAAGCCCATGTCCTTGGCGCGGCGGGAAATGGTGAAGATGTCGGGATGCAGCAACGGCTCGCCGCCGGATAAAATCAGCACCGGCACTTTAAAGGCTTTCAGGTCGTCCATGACCGTGTAGATTTCCGGCGTACTCAATTCGTTGGGGAAGTTAATGTCGGTGGAGGTTGTGTAGCAATGCTTGCAGGTGAGGTTGCAGCGGCGGATTAGATTCCAGATCACTACCGGAGCGGCCGGTTTGCGTGCCGGTTTTAAGGGGGTCGGGTCTATCAGTTCGCGCATATATTGGCTCAGTCGAAACATAGTTAGATGCCTAATCAGTAATGGGCTGGTTGCTTGTGGATTGTTCACTGCTCCGAAAACCGGTTTTTTTCAATATCTGGGTGCTGTATAAAACATCGCAGCCCAGATTATAGTCGCCGAGCAGCTCGGAAATCTGTTGAATCTGTTTGTCGACAGCTTCTTGAGTTTTGCCGTGCACCATCGCAAACAAGTTGTACATCCATTCGGGGGGGTGCCTAGGTCGATGATAACAATGGCTGACAAAATCCAGTTGCCCGACTTTTTGTCCCAGTTCGTCGATGAACTCATCGGGAATGTTCCAGACGGTCATGCCGTTAAAGCGATAGCCCAGTTTATAGTGGTTGGGCACTGCGCCGATGCGGCGGATGATGCCGCTGTTGTGCATGGCTGACAGCCGCATCATGACATCATCGGAGGTCAGGCCGAGTTGTTCTGCAATGGTTTGGTAAGGCTGGGGCGTTAACGGTAAACCGGCTTGCGTTGCCTGGATGATTTTACGATCTATTTCCTCGAGCATGGTCAGGCTTCCAGTTTCAGGTTGACAAAATACTCTTTGTTTTTTCGGCATGTTGTAGACGGTTAGGCCGGTTTGTTGTTCTATTGTGCTAATGGTTTGCTGGACTTGCTCAGGTGTTTCGGTGGCAATCACAAACCACATATTCAGCTCGTGGCTGCGGGCGTAATTATGGGCAACTTCAGGAAAACTATTGATGATTTCAGTGACTTCATCGAAGCGCTGTTGCGGAACTTTAACGGCCGCTAGGGTTAATGCTCCGCCCATCTGTTCGGCATTATACAAGGGGCCAAAGCGGGTGAGGGTGCCGTTATTCAAAAGAGCTTTTAACCGGACTATCAATTCCTGTTCGGTCAGTCCCAGTTGTACGGCGACTTGTCGGTAAGGCGCGTCACAGATCGGAAAGCCGTCTTGCAGGGTGTTGATGATTTGTTTGTCTATTTCATCCATCAGCTAAAGCGAGGGTCGATTTTTGATAAATAGCACCGCGTTGTTTAAAGCAGCGGTTGCTGAACAGGATTTCTTTGTCGAAACCACTTAAACCGCAAGCGTCAACGAGCTGTTCAAGCTGGTTTAACGCGGTAGCCTTGTTTTTGCCGTGAATCATGCAATACAGGTTGTACGGCCATTCCGGGTGTCTGGGGCGTTGATAACAGAGCGTCACAAACGAAAACCGGCTGATATGGCCGCCCAGTTGTTTAATAAGATTATCCGGCACATTCCAGACGATCATCGCATTGGCGCGGTAACCCAGTTGCCGGTGTTTGACGATAACGCCCATGCGTTTGATCAGGCCTTGTTGTTTAAGCCGGGTTAAGCGTTCGATCACTTCGGTTTCGGGCATGTCGCAGAGCAGCCCGATTTCCAGGTAGGGTCTAGCGCAAAGGGGCAGCCCCAGTTGGATATGTTCAAGCAGTTGACGATCTTTGGCATCAATCATTAGTCAGATCCAGCTTAAAGCCCAAGTCAATGAAAAAATCGTCCAGCATCGGCAGCAGCATGGCTTTATATGATGTTTCTTGTTCTATGGCATCGATCACAGCGTGCAAGTGCCCGGCATCGGAAGCAATGACTACAAACCAGAGGTTAAGCCGGTGTTCGCGTTCGTAGTTATGATTGACTTCTGGATAAGCGCTGATTATATCGGCAATAGCTTGTAGGTTCTGCTCAGGCACGGACATCGCGACCAGGGCGCTGACACCGATATGATTGGGCGGAATAACCGGGCCGATGCGGCTGATAAAGTTGTTATCGTTCAGCTCGGTAAATGCCGATAAAACCTCGGCTTCGGTCACGCCCAGCGCATCGGCTATGTCCTGGTAAGGCCTAGCAGACAGCGGGAAGTCGTGCTGATAGTCGTTGAGCAGTTGTTTGTGTAAGGTCGTCAGCATAGGTTACAAACCGATTTTATGCGCACGGGAGCTAAAGAAAATGCCGCTGGGTTTATTGGCGGGCAGGCGGGCGACTTCCTGCAAGCTGTCCGTGTCGTAAACCACCAGTTGGTTATCGTCCCTTACCGCAACCCAGACTTGCTCGCCGCGCGGGGTGAATTCCATGTGTAGGACGGCTTTTCCCGGCGTCAAGGTTTTGCGTAGGGACAGGTCTTTGACATCGATAATCTGTAACTGGTTATTATCGGGAAAGGCGAAGTTAACCCAGACTTGCCGGGCATCGGGCCGGGCCATCACAAAAACCGGTTGACCGACGACTGCTATGGTGTCATACAGTTCCCAGGTATTCTTGTCGATAACCAGAACTTTGTGTTGGCCTATTGCCGGTGCAAATAAATAGTCGCCCGCAACTGCCCAGCCTTCAAGATGCGGCATTTTATAAACAGGTAGTTTTTCATCGTCTTTGCCGTAGTCGGGCAATATTCGTTTGACCCCGGCTTCGGTATCCCATAAATCCAACAGCGCCAGTCCGGGTTCGCCAAACAAACCGGCTATATAGTAATGTCCATCCGGCGACATTAACGCATCGTAAGGTTGTTTGCCGATGCCCTTGAATTTTTTGATGACCGGCGCTTTGGGGTTTTTGAAGTCGGCCATCCAGATTTCACCGGCATCGAACAGGCTGAATACAAAGCGCTGTCCGGGCGCGTCAACTAGGCCGACCACTTTTGAGCGCAATCCATCAGCATAGTCGGAAGGAATATCGGCGACCAGCTCCAGTGTATCTGATGAAAAAACCTTGATGCCGCCGGGGGTGTAGTTGGACACCGCAATGAGTTTGCCGTCTTGGGAAATCGCCCCGCCGATGCTGTTGCCGGCCTGGATGATGCGCTTGTCTATTGCGTCCTTGAGCATATCGATTTTGGTCAAGCCGCCGTCCCGACCGAACACATAGGCGTAACGTTGGTCGCGGGAGAAAACCACGGAAGCGTGAGACAAGTCGCCGAGCTTTTCGATTTTGGCTAAGCGTTTATGTGTGGTGGTGTTGATGATCAACGCATTGCCGTCTTCGCGTTCGATGACGATGCCTAGGTCGCCTGTGGCGCGCAGTTCTGCGGTGGCGTTGAGGGAGAAGAAAAAGGCGAAAAGAGAGAGTATTTTTTTCATAAAAACGTGTTAATAATGAAAGCGGCAGCAAGTGTATTATCGGTAATTCCGTAGGCCGGAATAAGGCCACCCAAGTCTCTCCTGAGTCCTTCGGCTGCGCTCAGGAGAGACTTGTCGAGGGGCGTAGCGAGAGGTGGCGTTTCCGGCGAGCTTGCGTGGTGTTTGCCGGAAATGCCTGTTTTCGCTGCCGCTCGAACCGGCTTATTCAGGGCTACAGGACTTTCTATCCCGTATTTCCAGCGAGCAAGAATAATCAGTGCAAAAGGCCATGCTCAGGTGGTGGCGGCGCATAACGATTATCCAAATCCTTATCGATTTTGGCGGCAAGACTCTCAACACCCTTAAGCGTTAGTTTTTTATCGCCGCCTTTGGTTTCTGAAATGTAGTTGCCAATTAACTGGCCATCTTTAACCCGGATTAGATGCCCCATAATATAGGCGAACAAAAAACTGGGCTTGTGCAGTCTTCCTACCAACACATAATCAGCGCCTGCGGTTTGACCTAGCTCTGCTGCGACATCGTCATGGTCGAACAAATACCCGACACCGCTATCGGCGTTATGTTGGGCGGCTAAGTCAACAGGAATGATTCGATAGCCAGCGCCGTGTAATTCGTTCTCGAGCAAGGGCTTTAGGCTTGCTGTCCTTTCAATTTCAGCGGGTATCCTGGGTGCCAAGGTCATGTCATTGAGCTCAAAATCCAAAATGGCAATGCTGGTTTCTGCATTGGCTTGGGTGATTGAAAGTGCAATCAAAAATAAAAAATAATAAGTCTTCATTTGTCTGTCTCTTTTAGGTTTTGTTTCTCGGAGTTACGTAAAATCCCAACCAACCAAGCCGCTTCATCCCGATTCATAAACGGCTGCCAAGGCGGCATGGCGGTGCCTGGGCGTCCGTTAAGAATGGTCGAAATCAAAAAATCATCAGGCTTGCCGGCTAATGCTTCGGGCAACAGAGCAGGGCCAAGGCCGCCTTTTAAGGTCAAGCCATGACACGCCCCGCAATCATGGTTGAGCATGTTGCGGATTGCACTTTGCCTAGGCGGTGACGGTTCACCGGCCAGACTGGCTTTGGCTAAAAAAGCTGTAGCAATCAACATTAAAAGCAGAGGTTTTTTCATCGATGATTTACGGTTTTAATCTGGCGTAGTACATTGCAACATTGCTAATGTCGCCATCGCTTAACGAACCGGCGATAGCATTCATGATGTCGGATTTACGGGTTTTATCCCGGTACTGTTTGAGTGCTGTTTTTAAGTATTCCAGATCGCGCCCGGCCAGGGGTGGAAAAGGCGCATCGGCTGAAGGTGTTCTAATGCCGTGGCATTGCGAACAAACCGCCGCCGCTTTAGCCTCGCCTGCGTAAATGCTTGCTGCATTGACGCTTTGCGCGGACATCAAACCCAGTATCAACGATCCAGCAAGAGCTGACAGCCTCATCATTTTGCCCCTTTCATTTCGTCAGGAGAAAGGCCGCGAGTCATATATCTGACGCGGCCGTGAGAAAAGATACCTGCCGGGCTTTCCATAGATATGGAAGCTACTTTCTGCAAGGATACGGAATCGTAAACGACGACTTCGTCACCGCTGTAACCGGCGCTGATATACAGGAACTTACCGTCGGCGCTGTATTCGGGGAAATAAGCATGTCCGCCTACATCCAGGGTTTTAACCACCTCCAGGGTAAGCTTGTCGATTAACTGCACGGTGCGGGCGCGTCGGTCTTTAGAGATGATATCCACGGCGACATAAGGCGCATTGGCATGAGCAGCGGGCGATTCTGTGCCGCCTGCAACTGGAATCTGTTTAACCACTTCCATTTTATCCAGATCCCAGACGCTGACCACCATTTTGTCGCAGTCGCCGAAGTTGGTGCCGAAACCGAGCGTACGACCATCGACTTCAACTACAGAGCCGCCGCCAACGTGAGGTACGCAACCAGCATCCAGTTTTTTGATGATTTTGCGGTCTTTTAAATCAATCGCAGTAACGATACTGTCATCATAAGAAGCAACCATGAGTTTGCGGCCACCATGGCTCAGGAAGGCATCATGCAAATGGCGTCCGACGTTTTCTATTTTAGTGACCGGAAAGCCTTCTTTTAAATCAACTACCCAAACTTGACCGGCGTTTTCCAGGGCGATCGCAAAAATATCGTCAAACGGTGTGCCGATGATCATGCCGGAATCGGAAGAGACCATTTTACCGTCGGGATCAATGCCTTCCAGTTCAAAGGTTTTAAGCGGTTCCAAGGTGTCGGCATCAAGGATGACGGCGTTGTGCGGTACATAAGAACCGGCCATGATGTATTTACCGTCGCGGGAAACGCCTAAGCCCGGCCCGTTGAATCCGGTTTTAACACTACGCACGGCTTGCATGGAATATAAATCGACTTTAAAGATTTCCGCGGTATCGTTTTTTACATAAGCCCAGCGGGGGTTGGCGGGGTTGTAATCGATAATATGCGCGGCGGTGCCGGTAGGAATTTCACCGATTTGTTGATGGGTAACGCTGTTAATGAACACCGCTTTTGAACCTGAGCCACGCCCGTATTTACCGCGAGCCGCCACGCCGATTACATCATCCATGCTGTTGATTTGGTAGGTCGGTTTTGCGGGTAGGGTGCTTTCGTCTTTGACATAGACTTTTATCGATGCCTTGATGTCGTCGATTGTCCAAGCTGGATTCGCCTGTTTTGGCGTGGTTTGTAGATGTTTAACCAGGCCGCGAATCTCGTCATCCGATAAACGACCGAAGAACGGAGGCATCAAGGTGTCGAAACTTCCGGTCATGATTAGGCTGCGTAAAGCGGTAGGGCTACGGCCTTTCAGGGTGTCAGCATTTAATCCTGGAGCAATAAACCCGCCATAGTCTGAGCCGTGACAGCTGGCACAGTTGTCTTCATATAATTGATGTATATTTTTGCCGGTATCGGAGGCGGCATGCACTCCAAAAGGCAAAATGATAGTGGCTAAGCCGGTAAGGATTGATTTGTGTAGGCGTTTTTTTGTTGTATTCATTATGTGCTCTCCAATGTAG
>JBCKWO010000037.1:0-19778 GCA_038922535.1 Methylobacter sp.
GCATGGTTCTAACAGATGAATTACCAATGCTGGTATCTCCAGATATGTCTTAATCCCTTCTGATTCAGGGCATGGTTCTAACATATTAAAAGAGCGTGATGATTATTTCAAGCTGGTCTTAATCCCTTCTGATTCAGGGCATGGTTCTAACCAAAACTCAGTAAGCGGCAATGTAATTAGCACACGTCTTAATCCCTTCTGATTCAGGGCATGGTTCTAACACGAGTTCAAGTTATTTGCGGCGGCATTTTTAGTCTTAATCCCTTCTGATTCAGGGCATGGTTCTAACACTATCAAGCTGCTATCAGTCGCGGTCTATATCGTCTTAATCCCTTCTGATTCAGGGCATGGTTCTAACACTTCCATTCTGTGACATTATCAAAGCTCTGAAGTCTTAATCCCTTCTGATTCAGGGCATGGTTCTAACACATCATCGAAGATTCATACATGAACAACTTTGGTCTTAATCCCTTCTGATTCAGGGCATGGTTCTAACGTAGAGCAAATCGCAGCTCAACAAGTAGCAGAAGTCTTAATCCCTTCTGATTCAGGGCATGGTTCTAACCAAACTTTCTGGAAGATACACAATCAACTTTAAGTCTTAATCCCTTCTGATTCAGGGCATGGTTCTAACGCAAGGTCAGCCGGTGTCAGTGATTTGATAAAACCGTCTTAATCCCTTCTGATTCAGGGCATGGTTCTAACATACCACCACGTTGGTTACTCACAACCCATGTGAGTCTTAATCCCTTCTGATTCAGGGCATGGTTCTAACTTTAGTGATAGCTTCAGCACCTTTGGCAGAAGGTCTTAATCCCTTCTGATTCAGGGCATGGTTCTAACACAAAAATGAAAATTACAAAACTTTACGTTGACGTCTTAATCCCTTCTGATTCAGGGCATGGTTCTAACCTAGATCCGTTCTCGCCACGTACGTTCACCGAGTGTCTTAATCCCTTCTGATTCAGGGCATGGTTCTAACTAACTTTCAACTGGATGATGAACACTACCTATAAGTCTTAATCCCTTCTGATTCAGGGCATGGTTCTAACAGATAGAATATGTAAAAGACACGGGAGCGCGTCGTCTTAATCCCTTCTGATTCAGGGCATGGTTCTAACCGACCGCCGCCAGTTTAGCTTTATTTTCAAAGGATTGCAAAGGGGGTTGCCAACACTTTTAAATTCAACATTTTTACTCGACATAAGTGTCACTTAAGAGCCTCCCATCCACGCTGTTAAGGTTAAGCTCAGGTCTTTTAAAGCCGTTCCGCTGATGACTTTTATCGCATATTCCGCCGCTCTTTTTTCGGTGGCCTGGTCTAAGGGTCGCGCCGAAACCAGCCATTCAGTGCCATAAAGACCACCGGCCCGATGCCCCAGACTTTCCAGCTTATACAGTATATCGGCATTTTTATCAGTGCTCTTTTTAAAGCCAACGGTCTTGCATTCAATCATCAACAAACGATTATGATGGACGATGACACAATCCAGCTCGTTGCGTATATCGTCCTTGGGCGCGCCCATTTCGGTAAAGTCCACATTCGCCTTGACGTGATCAGGTTTTAAATCGCTGGCGATATGCCAAACGTATTCTTCCAGCCACTGGCCGCCCAGGTATTGCGCCCCCGCCACATCATGAAAATAGAGTATTTCGGGCTTTTCTGCATCCCACTGGCAAAGCTTTTGTGCGGTCATTTTGGTCAAGGCTTCTCGCCATAACCCGCGCGGCGTCTGCTTAAATGACTGTTGTGGCTGGGCTATGGCAGCGGGTTCGCCGCGTGCGGTTTCTGCCAGTGCGCTGGCCACCATGCCATTAATGATGCCCAAAAAGTCAGCCAATGCCTCAACGTTTTTCGCCAGCCATTTGCTTAAGGCTTTACGTTGTTGGGCGCGTTGCTGCCAAGCGTTATCGGCACTGTTACGAGTTTGCTTGCCCTGCGATTGTAAATAACTGTCGATAGTCAATACGCTGGCAATGGTTAAAGCGGGCTGATGTTTCGGGTACACGACTTCGATACGTCCGTGTTCGGTATCGGTGTACAGAATTTGATTGCCGTTATCCCTAAAGACTTCACAAAAACCCAGGGTCATTAATTTAGTGCCACCAGCGGCGTGATAAGTTAGCGCCGCATCGGGATAGCGTTTTTGCAAATCGTCCGCAATATCCAGCGCGCTTTCTTCGATGCCGTTAATATCGACATCGGGTATCGCATCGTAGCGGACAATGGCAGCACTGGAATAGCCGGCGACGGTTCTTAACAATTTAACAAAGTCGTCAGCCTTGCCACGCATAGAGCCAGAGACGGCCAAGGCAATCACATCGGGTTTTAACTGTAAAACAGGAATCAGGTTAGCCTGGGTCTGCCCGGTGACGATGAATAAATGGACGGTGGTTTTAGTCATGGCTTAAGCCTTGTTGGTAGTGGTTTCAATAAGTACGAGATCATATTTCTTTTAACATTTGCTGAAAACAGCTAAAGCCGTTTTACTCCTGTTAAAAGACTTTTGAACGACTACTTACAAGCAGGGATAACATCCCTTGAAGGGATGTTATCCCTCGTTTCAATACTATAGAGCCCCATGCCGAAGGTGGTTTTATTACCCGCATGGAACCATTGCCCGAGCTGTATTATCGCTAAAAAAGGCGCCAGTTGTCCGGTTAATTTAAGCTCGCCCAACACGCCACCTAAGACCATTTTTTGCTGCTGCCGGTTGGAATACCGGGCCCAGTCGCACCATCTGAAGCGCGTCTCGCAGCTTACCGCGCGTGCCTGTTCGGCCAGTTCCGAAAAATCGGGCGCTTGATAGTGCGCGGTATGAAACTCTTCCAGCAGGTAATAACGTCTGACTAGCGACATGATAAAGTCGCGCCCGGTCATATCGTGCGACAGGGTTTGGCCTTTTTTCTGGATGCGTAAAGGGGTAAGGATGTTCAGAGTTACGTTTTGGGTATTTGCATCGAGATAGTTAAAGGGGTTGTTATCGATCAAGTGCTCATGATTGATCACCGCTGCGCCTTCCTGCGCGGCATAAATAACTACCCGATCACCGGTATCGGGCTGATTGAGCACCAAACTGACATCAATCAAGGTGGACTGGCTGTGTAATTTGCCCAAACCACGCGCCAGGGCGCGCTGCCAGGCGTAAATAATCAACGGCAGTTGCTGTATGGCTGTGCCAATCAGCACCATTGAGAAGCTCAAGGTATCGCCCGGTTGATAATCTTTACTGCCAAGCGGAGGCGGTTCAATAATATAGGGCGGCGGTATGTCGCTGAATGCTTGCAAGCCATGATGTTCCGGCGGCGGCGTTTCAAAAATAGCCGGATACGGACAAGTCCGGTACAGCGGGCAGGTTTTACAATCGGCCATTTTGGTCATGCAGCTGATGTGCCGTAGTGCATGACCAAACGCACCGCGCAACATGGAGCCGGAATAAAAATTCAGGTGCAGGGGCGTTTGCACGGCAAAATTAAACTGGTAGCGAGCGATAGGTAAATTCATTAGGGTTGTGGTGTGTTCATTGGGTTTTGTTGGGCTTTCAACTTAAAGCGGGACGTTAAGCGAGTTAGACCTTGCAGGCTTTTAAAGCCTGGAAGGCCTGGTTTTGCTCATATTTGCAGGCTTTTAAGCTGGTCTTTCAGTTTTTTAGGCTTGCCCCAAAATGTGCATAACTCATTACCTATTTCAAATAATGCCTGTTTATCCGCGCTTGACCAATCAGCCGCTTGGTTAATGGTTTGGGTGAGTAATTGCCGTAAGGTGCCGTTGGGCTCGGCTGCTCTGGTTTTAGCGGTTTGATAGTCTTGCTGTAACCGGTAAAGCGCTTGTTGCGCGTCGGTCATCGCGGCCATTTGCTGTGCTTTTTCGGCATCGGCGGCTTGTTTTAAGCGTTCCTTTTCGTCGTCGTCGGCTTGTTGTTGGACGAGTTTTTCCTGTTTCAAGCGTTGTTGCTGTAAAAATTCAGCGCGTTGATCGGCAAGATGTTGCAATTGTTCTTGTTTTACATAATCCGGCGCGGCTTGGGCTTTCAAAAAGGCGTGGGTTTGATCTAAAACAACGCCGCCGATTTCAATTAAAACCCAGCCAAAGGGCAATAAATCACGCTGCTGGTCTTTATGATCGCCAGCGAGCCAAATTGTGGTGGGTTTAGGTAAATATTTTGGATTCTTGTCCCTGCCTTGCATGATTTTGATATGGCGCACACCTTCAAGGGTATTGCTTTCCGCACCGCTGTGTTGGCCTATGCGTAATAAAAACGCCTGCTGTTTATCAAAAGCCTCGCCTAATTCACTGGCTAATAATTTTTCCAAACCGCTTAGCCAGGCTGAACCGGCAGTGTTGAGTTGCTGCATCAGCTTTAATTCTTTCTCTAACTGGGGCTGAAAAAACGCATTACAGGCGTTTGCCAGTTGCTGCATAGTCCAGCCGTAATCAAGCCGGGCATCGGCTAAGAAATTAACCTCGAACGCTAAACTTTGGCTACGGTGCGCAGGCAAACATTCTAAAAGCTGATAAAGCCCTTTAGTTTCTGCCATCGATTTTTCTTTAGCCGCTTTATTTTTACGATTCACCGCAAAACGGATTTCCAAGCCGTGCAAGGCATCGGGATGCTGATAACTGGCATCGCCGATTTTTAATAAACGTAAGGGGTCGTCTGGAATAGCGTTGTAGCCCAATAAACGTTTTTGTAATTTATCGCCTTCACCTCTTGGTACGTCTCTAGTTTCATCCACTCTGAACGGTAGCGGCTGGTTATTATTTAACGCATTCAACAACGCGGTACGAATCGCACCTTTAATGCTGCTACCCGGAAAATAAGGCGTTTGCGTATAGGGATTAAAAGCATGGCGAGCAATTTCCAGCTTGTTATTATCCTTGCCTCCGTTGCCTTTGAGTTGTACGGTTTGACCCACCCGAGATTGATAAAACCGTTCCAACTCCGCTGACACCGGTACGGTATGGGTGGCGTAATGTTGCAAGCTATCCTTTTTGCCATGAATAAACGCTTGCAGCTTTTTGAGGCCTTGATCGCCGCGTTCATCGGCCAATTTTGCCAGTTGTTTTCGTTCTGCCAAAGTTAACGCCGCCAGCAAACCCTCTTCGGAAAAATGGTGCAGCAAACCCGAATCAATGACGTAGTTGGTCGGATAATAATCTTCGCCACAGCCGATATGCACCGGCGTTAAGGTTGAAATCGTACAACGGGTGGTTTGTATGAAAGCCTTAGTCATGATCAACCTCTAATCGTAGCGGATAAACGGGCGCGTAACCTTGATGGACACTGGCCGGAATGGTTTTGGAAACGCCGGTGATGCCTTGTCCGGTAAAACCTTGGCTTATATCCGCTTCTTTCGGCGACAACACCGCAAAACCGGCTGCCATCAGGAGCGGATTTTTGAATGCACCGCCTTGTTGATGCACGGCAATATCGCCATGCCGTCCGAAACGGGTCAACACTTGATAATAACAGCGCTGACTATGCCAGCTTAAGCCTTGCGGCGCACACGGCGCTAAGGTGAGCCAGGCATCGGGGTTGTTTATGGTTGCAGGGGATGCGCTATGATCGATGGCAATTTCAAATTTACCCAAGCCGCAACTGGCTTCTTTGCCGTAACCTTGCCAACCCACTTGTTGCAGCACTGTCAGCAATTCTGCGGGAGTTAATCGTTGCTCGTCCAGTTCAATGATTAAACTGAGTTTAATAGCGGGGTGATACCAAAAGGTTTGCCGTTGAAACGGCGCGAACCCCGACTCTTTACCTGTCGTTCCTGTTTGCCGATTTAAACTGTTGTGGTCTTGTGCCTGCGTTAATAGATAACGCTGATGGTTTAAGCCTGAGGATTGCATCATTTCAGCGTCTGATTGCGCTTCGCCCGCCCATTGCGTTAAGGGTTTGCTTAACAACGATTGCGGAAACCATTTTTTGGCTTTTTGCTGTTTGCGTTGTTTGGCATCGTCATCGCTAAAGCCCAAAAAGTCACTTGGCAGTGTGGGACGTGCTAAAAAACCGTGCGGCAGTGCATTAGCCACCACCATAAACGGCTGGTTATCGGTGTAACCTTGCAATAAGTCTTTGAGCTTATCTTCACCGTAAATGTGCCGTATCGCCCAGCAACATTGCCCGAACAGGGTATCGCCGGACAAGGGCGTGGCAAAGGCGGTTTGGGGTTGCAGGGTAAAGATTAGCCGCTGCACTCAAGCCACCTTGAAAGGATCGGTGGCGTCTAAACGCGCTTGCAGTTCGGCATCATCCAGCGTGAATTTTATCTTGCCGTAACCGCGTGAACCGGATCCGCCGATACCGTCCAGCTCCAGTAATTTCAAGCCCGCCAATAAGGTATCCATAAAGACTGTTTCGTTATCGTCCAGTATTTTCAAGCCTAATTTAAAATCAAAGACCGCTTCGGCGGGTACGCGCTCGGTTTGACGCAAACCGCCATTAACGGTTACGCCGGTAATGCGGTCTATGGTGTTCTCGCTTTTGGCTTCGGTGTAAAGCCAGTTGTTATCAGAAACCTTTTTTTGCCAATCGGCATTTAAACTGCAATCCCAGAAAGACAGACGTGTCGGGCCTATTGCTTCGGCTTGATCGGTGTTTTTGCTATCGCCTGCTGCACCAAATAAACGGATGATGATTTCCGCTTGTTGTTTTTGGGTTCCCGATAATTTCTCCAGTAAATCAATAGAAACAGGTTTACCGCCGCTGGCGCTGACCAGACCCGCCCGCCATTCCAGCAAGCTCCTCATTTTGCCTTTTAAGCTGGAACCTGGAATATAGGGTTGTTGGGTGTGCGGATGTTTAATGACTGCGTTATCAATGCCGCCGATATGGACTTCTTCGTTACCCGCGCCGATGTGCAAGCCGGTCAGCAGTTGGATTTGTCCGGTTATTTGCTTGATGGTTTTTAGTTGCATGGTGGTTCCTTACGCTGTATTAGTTAGGTTTGTGCATTTTGTAAAAGCCCATAAAGGCTTCAAAAAATAATTTGCAGGTGGCAAAGGATTTTCTATCGTCGGTTAATTGCCCCAGGCAATGGCGCATGAGTTTGACGAAATTATCATCGACTAATTTACGCCCATTGGCATAAGCCACTTTGGCGTTGAGCATTTTTATCAAGGGCAAATATTCGCCATATTTATCAGGATTCTGTTTGATTTTTTGATCCCACATGACCAATTCATCGTAATATTTACGCAGTTGCGTGGATTTATTGCCTTTTTTATCTTGAGCGATAACCTCAGCGGTTTCATTAGCAATACTGTCAAATAAATCAGCACTGATAGTGGAGAATTTAATCGGCTCTAAATTTAAAGGCTTGCCGAGATTATCGTCTCTCTGATTGGCATATGGACTCATAAAATTCTCCTAGTTTTGATTTCTGTTTTGATAAAGATAAGTATGTAAGGCAATGTGATAAGCACTGCCAAAGTGCTCTATGTCTCCGCCTATGTCGGTGACTAATACCTGACAAGCCCGGCGTTTTTGCTCGGACTCTTTGAAACGGCGATTATTCGCCAGCATTCGATAAGTTCGGTAATACAACTGCGAACGCCACAGCGCGTTTTCTGGTTTAGCGTTATCTGCCGCCCTATCGGTTAAGCGTAGCAAGCCATAAATATAAGCGGTGGATAGATCATAATTCTCGCGTAACTGTTCCAGACGTTGTTCAGCGCTGCCTTCGGCAAGGCATAAGCGTTCAAAATCAGCCCAATTCACCGTTTGTTTAAAACAGGTCACGGCATTTTTAACCGATTCATCGGTTTTATTTTTATAGGCTTTGGCTTGCTCTAACGCTTCTTCGCCCATTACCGCCAATTGATGAATCGGTATTTTTGGTTTAGTCACGCTCAAACCCGCCGAAAAGTGAATATCGGCATTATTGGCGACATAGCGGCTAAATTCTCGCCTCAATTCAGCGGCTAATTGCATCAACTGTTTCCATGAACCCAGCAGGAAAAAATCATCGCCGCCTGCAAAGACAATGTAGGTTTCCGGGTATTGGGTTTCGCATAACTACGGCAAATAAATGGCAAAAAAGTGATTGACTTGCCGTGAAAGCGCCGCCATTTTGGCAAAGGTCGGTTGTTCCAAGCCGTTTTGGAATAATGCGCCCAAGTCATCAATATCGCCTTTTAAAACTGCCAGCGCATTAATGCCTTTCCATTTGCCGTCTTTATCCAGCCATAAATCTTCACAGGCCAGATGGTTTAAGGTTTTTATGCCGTCAATGTTCGCGTCTTTGTTTTCATCTTGGCAGTTTTTATATTTGCCTTGTTGCCATTCCGCGTCGATTTTGAAATACGGCACATAGCCACTGATGTTGCGCCGTGCATAGCCATTCCATAAGGCTTTCTTTGGGTCTGGAGCCGCCGGGCTAAAGTCAAATACGCGGCGGATATTGCCGTTGTCCACGTCTTTGCCAAACTTGCCGCTGTCTTCCTCGCTACCGGTAAAGTGTAGAACATAGCCAAACAAGGGGATTTTTAAGCGGTTCAGCCCCGAAATTTTGTCGCAGCTGATTATCAAGCGCTGATGCTTTATCAACCATTCGCCGATATGAATCTGATCTTGCGCCAAGTCGCTTAATCCGTCTTTGTCGGCAGCGGGTGCTTTATCGTTGACTTTGCAAACGCCATAGTCAGTAAATCCATCCAAATAATCGGCAAACACAACCGGGGCTGCTTGTTCCCCGCATAAATCAAAATGCGCGTATTTGCTACGTTCTAACTTTTTGTGCAGCTCTTTCATTAAGGCTTTAAAGCCTCCATCTGTTGCTGTTTTAAAGACAAAATCGTCACAGCGGGCGGCTTGCCACGCCAAGCCTAAACCCGATTGTCCGTAGCTGTGGGTTAAAAACCAGTCATTAAATTGTTTTTGCAAGGCTGCTAAAGTAGCAACGGTTTCATCGGTATTGGGCGCGACAATTAAAAACTTCCCCGCAGCATTGATAATTTGACTGGTCGATGGCAAGCTCAAGGCTTCCAATATAGCCAGAGCCGCGCATTCGGTAATTAACGACACATAAAACGACCGACCACGCAGTAATTTTGCGGCTTTTTTGGTGCTGTCGCCGCCGTGCGTAAAAATGAATTCCTGAATGCCGAAAAAATCACCCTGAATCAGCAATAACTTCTCCTCGTTCCAATCAAGGTATTCACGCATATTTTTAGTTGCGGTTTTCGTATCATCGTTGCGGTCGTGATGATAACGCCATAACGCCACCGCCAGCGCGGCAACGGCTTTGGAATGGTCATACAGCGATACATCGGGCTTGGTGCCAAAGGCGGTCGCCGAAGGAATGGCGTGGGTATAGGTTTGCCAGCAGCTATCAAAATGATCCAGCCACAACGGTAATTGTTTACGATGAGACGAGGGAATTTGTTCCAATCCGGTAGTAAATTCATCCCAAAGTGTCTTATATTCAGCTTGCGCAGCTTCATTATTGTTGACTTCGTAACCTTGCGCGGTCACAGGAAACAAAGACTCGGGACTCAATGGCTTTAATGGGTAACGATACTTAAAATCCGCGCTTTCTTTTTTATGCGGCTGGCCTATTTGCTCAAACAGGGTTAATTGGCGACTTTGATAATGGTTTTTATCTTCGGCCAGATTGTATTTTTCAAAGGCTTCCCGCTCAAAACCTGAGGCGACGCGGTCAGCCGTGGCGATAATCCATTGTAAAAAAGTGTCGGGCTTATGATGCGCGGCGGCGGCATTGATTAAGGAATCATCGACATTGGTGGTAAGCCAACTGCCAAACGGATACACATCGTCGCCTATCAGTTTGGGCGCATGGGCTTCCAACACATCCACGGCGATGCCGGTGTAAGCGGCGTGAACATGACTAAACCAACCTTTGTCATTGTCATACTTTTTGTGATGAGGACAATATCGTTGTTTATTGTCCTCCAGCATTTGCGGTTCTACGTTAATTTTTGCACGCTCGGCAAACTTGCCTACATCGTGCAGAAAACCCGCTAATGCCATGCGGCATGAGGCTTGTAAAATCTTTTCATTACTCATTTTGTCTCCTGCTGGTGAATCGGCTCAAATTCTATTCGTGTAGACTGGTTGCTTTGTTTGTCATGGCTGTATTTGAACACATTTAAGCGACCACTTTCTGCTTTAACAAATTTGTCAGTACAGCTTTTGTGACTTGATTAGGTTTAAATAAGCCCACACGAAGGTATCGTATTAAGGATACAGCTGAATCAATAAACAACAATGACAATTACCGCATAAGGAATACCCATGAAACTCCCACACCATTACCCAAAAAGAATCCTGCTGGCCGTCAGCGGCATGTCGCCACAAATATTGACAGAAACGGTGTATGCGATTGCTGTTGCCGAAAAGACGACGCCTTTTGTGCCGACCGAAGTGCATTTAATTACCACGCAAGAAGGCGCAAGACGTGCAAAGCTGGAACTATTACATGCGGAAACCGGTAAATTTCGCCAGTTATGCCGGGATTACCAGTTAAAAAATATTCATTTCCCCGAGGCCAATATTTACGTGATTACCGATAAAACAGGGGCTAAGCTGGATGACATAAAGACACCGGAGCATAACGAAGCAGCGGCGGATTTTATTACCAGCATAATGAGCCGTTTAACCCGCGATGAAGAGGCGGCGTTGCATGTCTCTATTGCCGGTGGCCGCAAAACGATGGGCTATTATTTGGGCTATGCCTTAAGTCTGTACGGTAGAGAGCAAGATCGTTTGTCGCATGTTTTGGTGACGGAAAAATATGAAAGCCTGCGCGATTTTTTTTATCCAACCCCGGAAAGTCATGTCATTTATGATCGGGATCATAATCCTTTAGATACTCAACAAGCCGAAGTCATGCTGGCGGAAATTCCCTTTGTGCGCTTAAGAGGCGGTATTCCAGAGCATCTATTAACCGGCAAGGCGGGATTTAGTGAAAGTATAAGGTTTGCGCGTAGTTTTGAAGTAGAGCCATTACTTGAAGTTAATTTGAATGAATGCTGTTTTTATGCGAATGGCGTTAAAGTCGTTATGACCCCTATCAATTTTGCTTTTTATTGCTGGATGATTAAGAAAACGGTTGAGCTGGGGTTACCTGTATACAGGCCTGTAGAACCTGACACCGATTATGCCGACAGTTTTTTAGCTGTTTGTAAGGACTGTATCAAGGAAGTGAGTGATATTGATAAAACCGTTAACGCTTTCTCAAGAGCAAAGGGCATGGATCAGAACTGGATGTCTGATCGCATGACGGCTATTAAAAAAGCCTTTGAAAAGGCTATCGGCCAACATGCCGCGCAATTCTATGCGATAAAAAGTGATGGCTCGAATAACAAACGTTTCTACTCTGTGCCGTTATCCATTGAACAAATTGTTTAAACTTTTTGCTGTGTTTCTAATTAGACGAGCTTACAGATAAGTAGTCGTTTCAAGTCATTTTAACAGGAGTAAAACGGCTTTAGCTGTTTTCAGCAAATGTCTAAAGCCATTTGACTCCAGCGCAAATATTAAAAGAAATATGATCTTGTTCTTAACATCCCTTTGAGGGATGTTATCTGTCTCGGCTTAAGTAACGCGCACGAAATAAGTTGAGCATCTGTGGGGGCGACTTCAGTCGCCACGCGGCGACTGAAGTCGCCCCCACACTACTCGATAATACTCATTTGTTAAGTTTATTTCGTGCACGTTCCTTAGTCATACTTTCCGTGTTTACTAAGCCGCGCATAATAAAATCCGTCCATTGCTGATTCGCCGGTAAAAATCTGGCGACCGCATTCTCCGGCAAAGCCCCAGCTTGCATCGATAGGTAACTCGATCGCATCGCTTTGTTCGGCTAAAAAGGCTTGAACCTGTTGCTCATTTTCCTGCTTTAAAACCGAGCAAGTCGCGTATAACAAGACGCCTCCGGGTGCCAACAGCGGCCAGACAGCATGTAGAATTGTCTTTTGCAAGGCCTGCAATTGCCCAATATCCTCAGCTCTGCGTAATAACTTTATATCGGGGTGACGGCGGATAACCCCCAAGGCTGAACACGGCGCATCCAGTAAAATCCGCTCAAACGGCTTGCCGTCCCACCAACTTGCAGGATTTGCCGCGTCGCCAACCAACAATTTGGCTGACAAATTTAAACGCTGCAAATTTTCGCTGACCCGCTGCATCCTGGATTCGTCTATATCGACGGCAACCAGCTCTTTTAGCTGCGGCTGGCTTTCAAGAATATGCGCGGTTTTACCACCCGGCGCAGCGCAAACATCCAACACCCGCTGTCCCGGCTGTACATCCAGCAATCCGGCAGCCAATTGCGCTGCGGTATCTTGGACCGAGGCCAGTCCATCGGAAAAGCCCGGCAGCATGTCTACCGGCACCGGTTTATCCAAAATAATCGCCGATGGGCAGAAGCTGACGGTTTTTGCCGCTATATCCTGCCCGATTAATAGTTGCAGATAAGCCTCGCGACTGATTTTCGCCAAATTAACCCGCAACACCATCGGCGGTTGCTGATTGTTTTCCAGCAATATCTGTAGCGCCTGCTCTGGCCAATCCCGCTCAATTTGTTTGATCAACCAGTCGGGGTGACTCAGTGCTGCGACCTGGAATTTATCGGCTTTCTGCTCCAACCCTTCTTGCTCGCGCAAATAGGTTCTGAGCAACGCATTGATCAGCGCTTTGGCCCACGGCTTTTTACGCGTTGCCAACACCGTTTCGGACACTGCTGCATGGGGCTTTACCCGCATAAAGTTAAGCTGGTACAAGCCCAGCAAAGCCAGCGCCTTTACGTCTATGTCTTTTAGCGGTTTATCCAGCAATTGACTTAAAATAAAATCCAGTCGGTGATATTGTCTGCAAACGCCGTAGCATAGCGCTTGAATGAAGGCTCGGTCTTTAGCCGATTCTACGGCCAAAAATGCATTATCCAGAGCGGCGGTTAAAGACTGCCCGTCCTGTAAAACTCGGGACAATACCTTGGCTGCGACTAATCGTGTATTCAACCGAGTCTGGCTCCGTCAACATCGTGGGCGCTGAGAAAGGCCTGAACCGGCATGCGCTTTCCGCCCGGCAGCTGCACTTCCAGCAATCTTAAAAAGTCTTTGCCGGTCGCAACATCCATGTGTCTATCGGCACAACGCACGATACCGGGTTCTCGTAGGATGGAGTCATCACACACTGCCACCGCCTGCCAGATACGCAACACCTTGCCCTGATAAAGCGTTTGCGCGACCGGCCATGCGTTTAAGCCCCTTACTTTTAAGGCCAAGTCCGCCGCTGGTTGCGCCCAGTCGATAACCGCTTCGCTTTTTTCCAGCTTTTCGGCGTAGGTCACCAAAGCCTCATCTTGACGCTCAGGATGAACCATTCCCCCGGCTATTTGCGCCAGCACTTTGCCGAGGCCTGTTGCGCCCAAAGCGGCCAATTTATTATGCAAGTCGCTGGCCGTATCGGTCTCGCCGATTACGCATTCTTCCTTGTGCAACATATCCCCGGCATCCAGTTTGCGCACGATCTGCATAATAGTCACGCCGGTTTTTTGATCACCGGCCATCAATGCCCGCTGTATGGGCGCGGCGCCTCGCCAGCGCGGCAATAATGAAGCATGCACATTGATACAACCCAGCTTGGGCACATCCAGAACAGCTTGCGTTAATATCATGCCGTAAGCGACCACCACCATCAAATCGGCAGTCAATGCTCGGATTTGCTGCAAGTCCTCGTCGGTTTTTAGGGTAAGCGGCTGATAAATGGGGATTCCGGCAGTTAAGGCCAATGCTTTGACAGGGCTAGGTTGCAACTTACGCCCCCTGCCCGCCGGGCGGTCGGGCTGGGTATACACGGCGCAAACCTCATGTTCCGAATCCAGCAACATCTGTAGACAAGGCACTGCGAATTCAGGGGTTCCGGCAAAAATTATCTTCATGCTCAGCTGACTTCCATTTTATGAATTTTTTCCAATTTTTTCTTAATCCGTTGCCGTTTTAACGGCGAAATATAATCGACAAACAATTTCCCGTCCAAATGATCCAATTCATGCTGGATGCACACGGCCAACAAATCCCTGGCACTTAGTTCAAAAGACTGCCCATCCCTGTCGAGCGCCTTAACGATGACATGTTCAGCCCTGCTCACCTTTTCAAAAAAGCCGGGCACGGAAAGACAGCCCTCCTCGGACTCCTTAACACCATCTTTTTCGATGATTACGGGGTTGATTAAACATAACGGGGTATCCTTTTCCTCGCTGACATCAATGACAACTATCCGTTGGTGCACATTAACCTGCGTAGCGGCCAATCCCACACCATGCGATTCATACATGGTTTCAAGCATATCATCAACCAATCTTTTAATTTTATCATCGACCGTCTTTACGATTGCCGCCTTCTTGCGCAACCGATCATCCGGAAACTCGAGAATAGATAGAATACTCAACAAACTCTCCACTATAATAGTTGAGGCGATATTCATTCTTGAATATCGCCTGAATACTGGAATTCTATCTTAATTCATCTAAACTTTGAATTCAGATAGCACAAAAAGACTCCACAGGATCCCAACATGGCTAAGCGAACACTCACCGGATTAATAGTTTCTCTGCTCATCAGCTTAAACGCATGGGCCGATGAAATACACATAAATCCGTCGCACCCCGATCAATATACTGTCGTCAAAAGCGATACCTTATGGGATATATCCGGTAAGTTTTTAACCCAGCCCTGGCAGTGGCCTGAATTATGGAGCCACAACTCCCAGATTAAGAATCCTCATCTGATTTATCCCGGCGATACGATTTATTTTTCGATGATAGACGGCAAACCGCAGCTCAGCCTGTCCCGAAGCGAACTAGCCCAGCCTCAGACTCAAGCCGCGCCTAATTCGACCTGCGTGCTTCGGGAAGAAGACTATAAGCATGGACGCAAAGACTTTGCCGTCTCCGAACAAGGGAAGCTGCTGCCATGCATTCGGGAAACCAATTTGAAACAGGCAATCCGATTAATCCCTACTGAAACCATCGCAAGTTACCTGTCATCACCCAAAGTAGTGGGCGAAAATGAACTTAATACGGCGCCTTATGTGGTTAGCATTGCTGGCGAACATATCGTTGCCGGCACTGGCGACCGTGTTTATGTGCGTTCGATAACCGAACCCAAAAACCTGTCATACACGATTTACCGGCCGGGAAAGCCCTACATCAGCCCGGAAAATGGGGAAGTCTTGGGTTATGAAGCTCAATATATCGCCGATGCCTCATTGCAACAACCCGGCGACCCTGCGACCTTAGCCATCACCAAAGCAGCCAGTGAAATCCGCACCGGCGACCGGATCATGCCTAATGCCGATGAAGATATTGCCTTAAATTATTTCCCTCGCCCACCCGAGCAGGGCATAAACGGCAGCATTATCAGCGTACTGGGTGGCGTTTCCCAAATCGGTCGACATAACGTGGTCGTGATAGACAAAGGCACGGCAGACGGTCTAAGAGTCGGCCACGAGCTGAACATCTATAAAAGCGGCAAAGTGGTCAAAGACGCTTACAGCCCAGTTAAAAACGCTACCGTTAATCTTCCTGATGAAGTTGCCGGCACCCTGATGATTTTCCGCCCATTCGAGCGCGTTAGTTATGCCTTGGTCATGAAAGCGACCCAGGCACTTCATGTTTTAGACAAGGTTAGAACGCCCTGAACACCCTCCAACAAACCGACCCAGACATAAACTACTGGCTTGCGCTATTGCGCACGCCAGGTGTCGGTTGCAGAACATTCCTACGCTTACTCGAAAGCCATACCCCAGCGCAGTTATTTGCAGAATCATCCTCCGCATTGAGCGCCTTGGGCCTAAAAAGTGGCATCGTGCAGTCTATCAGAAACCCTGATTGGACGGTGATCGACTATGACTTAGCTTGGCTAAACCAACCGAATAGCCATGTCATCACTCTCAATGACGCGAATTATCCGGCGCTATTAAAGGAAATATCCGATCCTCCGCCTATGCTATTTGTACGCGGCAACCCGGAGCTGTTATCGCTGCCGCAAATAGCCATCGTGGGCAGTCGCAACCCCTCGACCTCAGGTCTCGAAATCGCCTTTAACTTTGCTCTTACCCTGAGCCATTGCGGCTTTGTAATCACCAGCGGACTGGCTTTAGGCATAGATGCGGCCAGTCATCGGGGTGCATTAAAGGCTAAAGGCTATACCATTGCCGTAGCCGGAACCGGGCTGGATCGGGTCTATCCCGCCCGGCATAAAGATCTGGCCACTGAAATCGTCAACACCGGCGCCATGATCTCGGAATTTCCACCCGGCACCCTTGCCAAAGCCAACCATTTTCCCCGGCGCAACCGCATTATCAGTGGACTAAGCCAAGGTCTGTTGGTCGTTGAAGCCGCCAAACAAAGCGGTTCCCTGATTACGGCTCGGATGGCACTGGAACAAAACCGCGAAGTTTTTGCCATTCCCGGCTCCATTTACAACCCGTTGGCCCGAGGTTGCAACGCGTTAATCCGTGAAGGCGCAAAACTTGTCGAAACAACCCAAGACATTCTTGAAGAACTAAATCAATACAATCAACAGGATGACAATTTTACCCCGTTAACAATGCAATCAACACTTGACCTGGAGCAGCAAACATTATTGAATCTTGTCATGTTTAGCCCAACTTCTATCGATACTTTGGTTGAAAATGCCCACGAATCCGTCGAAGTTATTTCGTCAATGTTACTGATTTTGGAACTGCAAGGTTACATAGAAGCAATCCCCGGCGGTTGCTATACTCGAATCAAATAAACAATTTAACCCTATGAAAGAAAATATTTTTGATGTCCTGATGTACTTATTTGAAAACTATATGGAAGATGAAATTGAAATCCTTCCAGACACTGATGTCGTCAGAACCGAATTACTGGAAGCAGGCTTTGAGCAAATCGAAGTCAATAAAGCTTTCGACTGGTTGGAGTCGCTTAGCCTGCAACGCGGCATAAAAGCATCACTATCACCGACATTCCGTATTTTTTGCAGCCAGGAGAAGGCCAGACTGGATATTGAATGCCGCGACTTGCTTATGTTTCTTGAGCATAGCGGCATCCTGAACTCAGCCAACCGGGAAATCGTCATCGACCGCGCTATGGCGCTGGAAAATGAAGAAATATCGATGGAAAAGCTAAAATGGATCGTGCTGATGGTGCTGCTCAGCCAACCGGATGAGGAAATCGCTTTCTCCAGAATGGAAGATATTGTCTATGACCTTATCCCAACTTATTTACATTAAATCGGCAAAAGGCGCAGGGCAAAAAGCAAAAAACCTACCCTTCGCCCTTCGCCCTTCGCCCTTCGCCCTTCGTCTTTAACCTTTTTAATTAAATGAGCAAGAACCTCGTCATTGTAGAATCGCCTGCAAAAGCCAAAACCATAGAAAAATATTTGGGCAAAGACTTTCACGTTTTAGCCTCTTATGGACACGTTCGCGACCTAATACCCAAAGAAGGCGCCGTTGACCCAAACAACGACTTCGCGATGAAATATGAAGTCATCGATCGCAACCAAAAACATGTGCAAGCCATCAGCAAAGCCCTTAAAACAGCAGACATCTTATATCTGGCGACTGACCCTGATAGAGAAGGAGAAGCCATTGCCTGGCATTTGCTTGAGCTGCTGAAAGAAAAAAAACTACTGAAAGACAAGCCGGTGCATCGGGTCGTGTTCCATGAAATCACCAAAAAAGCCGTCACCGAAGCCATTGCCAATCCTACGGAATTAGCCGTTAATTTAGTTAATGCCCAGCAGGCGCGCCGCGCTTTAGACTATCTGGTCGGGTTTAATCTGTCGCCGTTGTTATGGAAAAAAATCCGTCGCGGTCTATCGGCAGGCCGTGTGCAAAGCCCCGCTTTGCGCATGATCGTCGAACGCGAACTGGAAATAGAGGCCTTTAAATCTCGTGAATACTGGACGATTGATGCCGCATTGACTGCACATGAGCAAAATTTTAAAGCCAAACTGACTCAGTTTAACGGCGAAAAAGTCACGCAGTTCAGCATCACCGACGAAGAACTAGCGGAAAAAACCAAGCAAACCTTAGTGGATGCCGCCGATGGCCAATTAATAGTCGCCAAGCTGGAGAAGAAGCAGCAAAAACGCAACCCTGCTCCGCCCTTTATCACCTCGACATTGCAACAGGAAGCCTCGCGTAAACTGGGATTCACCACCAAACGCACCATGATCGTTGCCCAGCAACTCTATGAAGGCATCGATATAGGCGGCGAAACCGAAGGTTTGATCACCTACATGCGTACCGACTCGGTTAACCTGTCGGTTGACGCTGTCGAGGAAATTCGCGCCCTGATTACCGAAAACTACGGTGCTGAAAATATACCTAAAGAGCCTAGAGTCTTTAAAACTAAGTCGAAAAACGCTCAAGAAGCGCATGAAGCTATACGTCCGACATCCCCTCGGTACTTACCAAGCCAGATAAAAAGCCAGCTGAGTATTGAACAGTTCAAACTCTATGAGCTGATCTGGAAGCGCACCATCGCCTGTCAGATGATCCACGCCACACTCAATTTGGTCGCCGTCGATCTAACCTGCGCCGATGGCAAACACGCATTCAGGGCGACGGGGTCCACCATTGCCTCGCCCGGATTCATGACCGTTTATCTGGAAGGAAAAGATGACAGCAAAGAGAGCGACGATAAAGAAAGCTTTCTGCCGCCAATGGAAGAAGGTCGCCCGGTTCAGCTCAATGACATTAATGCCGGACAGCACTTCACCGAGCCACCGCCACGCTACGGTGAGGCCAGCCTGGTAAAATCCCTCGAAGAGCACGGTATCGGCCGGCCATCGACCTATGCGTCGATTATTTCGACACTGCAAAACCGTGAATACGTCACCCTGGACAGCAAACGATTCTACCCAACTGATGTCGGCAGAATCGTCAATAAATTCCTGACCGAACATTTCACCAAATACGTCGATTACGATTTTACTGCTAACCTAGAGGATGAGTTGGATGCAGTTTCCCGGGGAGAAAAGGACTGGATTCCATTAATGCATGATTTTTGGAAGCCATTTACCGCCCTGATACATGAAAAAGAAGAAAGCGTCCAACGCAAAGATGTCACTCAGGAAGCCATCGACGAAAAATGCCCCGAATGCGCTAGTCCCTTGTCCATCCGTCTAGGCAGAAATGGCCGGTTCATAGGTTGCACCCATTATCCTGAATGCTCCTATACCCGAAACCTAAACGATGATGCTGGCGCTAGCGACGAACCCGAAATTGTAGAAGGCCGAACCTGTCCCAAATGCGAGTCGCCATTAGTGGTCAAAGTCGGTCGTTACGGTAAATTTATCGGTTGCAGCGGCTATCCAAAATGCAAGCATATCGAGCCATTGGAGAAACCAATGGACACCGGCGTTGAATGTCCGCAATGCAAAAAAGGCAACATTCTTAAACGCAAATCGCGCAATAGCAAAATATTTTATTCGTGTTCGGAATATCCAAAATGCGATTACGCATTATGGAATGCGCCGATAAAAGAAAGCTGCCCGGAATGTGCATGGCCTATTTTAGCCGTAAAAGAAACTAAAAGACGCGGCGTAGAAAAGGTTTGTCCGCAAAAAGACTGCAAATACGCAACCCCTTATGAAGGCGATCCCGCTGATGTACAAGGGCCTAAATAACCCACAAAATACTAAAAAAATCCCGGGTAAATATTCACTGATTGCTTTGGCTGGAATGCCAAGCTTCAGTGTCTGCAATCTATCCAAGCATCCATTTTCATTAGATCACTCCAGATTAACAGCCATA
>JBCKWO010000038.1:0-18887 GCA_038922535.1 Methylobacter sp.
AGAATTGCTGCTTAATCATTACACACTACCCCTTGCGCAAAACTGCTGCCATCGCCACAAGTCGGCACACATCTCATCCAACCCGCGCGTTGCCTCCCAGTCCAATTCTGCCTTGGCCAATCGGGTATTAGCATAGCAAATTGCAATATCACCTGCTCGCCTGCCCACAATGCGATAAGCCACGGGCTGCCCTGTCACCCGTTCAAAGGCAGCAATCATTTCCAGTACGCTGTAGCCGCGCCCGGTGCCAAGGTTGTAGGTAAAAACCCCCGGCTTTTGAATGATCGTTGCCAAGGCTTTTTTATGTCCACTGGCCAGATCAGCTACATGAATATAATCCCGCACTCCAGTGCCATCCGGCGTTGGCCAGTCGTTACCATACACCGAAAGCATACTCAACTTGCCCGCTGCCACTTGCGCTAGATACGGCATCAGATTATTGGGGACGCCATTCGGATCCTCGCCAATCATACCGCTCTCGTGCGCACCCACCGGGTTGAAATAGCGCAGCAGTGCGATATGCCAACGTGCATCGGATACCAACAGATCACGCAGAATCTCTTCGTTCATCAGCTTCGACCTGCCGTAAGGATTGGTCACCTTAAGTGGGAAATCTTCACTGATTGGTACGCTTGCTGGATCGCCATAAACCGTGGCGGACGAACTGAACACCAACTGGAACACGCCAAATTCAGCCATCACTTGGCACAAGGCCAAAGTACTGCCGATATTGTTATCGTAATATTGCAAAGGCTGCTGAACCGATTCACCCACCGCCTTAAGGCCTGCAAAATGAATCACTGCATCAACATTGTGCTCTGCAAAAACACCACGCAACGCAGCTTGATCGCGAACATCCGCCTGCACCAGCGTGGGCTGTTTTCCGGTAATGGTCGCCACTCGATCTATCACACTGGCTTTGCTGTTGAGCAGATTATCAACAATCACCACTTCATAACCCGAGTTTAATAACTCGACACAAGTATGGCTACCGATAAAACCCGCACCCCCTGTCACCAAAATTTTCACACTATACCTCGCTCTTTTATGCGCTGTTTTCAAGTTGATACTTTGCTAGCTCTACTATAGACTCTCAGATAATTAATTTCCTGAAAAGTAAAAACTCCTTTGAAGATATACTTATATCTACCAAGAAAAAGTCCTCAAAGGAGATTATTAACTGATGTTACGCAGGCCTGTAGAAGAATCAATAGCTGTAGCGAATTGGAATTTTTATAACTCATTGATTTTTCATGATGGGTGCGTAACATCAGTTATTAATGATAATACTAAATTTTTCAAAATCAATGCTGGCTATTTATGCCCATCCCCTCGAAAAGGTAAATTTAGCCGTGTTCTTTGTGGAAGGGTGCAAAATGTCTATTTTTTGCATTGTTTGATTTTATGTGTATTTTAAGTCGGATATATACGTACCTAGTGCCTGACCGAAAAATCCGATTTCCAATGAAGCGGGCAAAAACCGTCTCCAGATTTTTTTGAAAATCTTTAAAAGCGCTTCAAAATCGACTGTGGCTGCTATCAATTATCTAAAACAGCCCACAATCCTGTTTTTTGGACACACGCTCCCTGCGTGAACAGCCTTTTCGATTAAAAAACGCCTTTTAAGCGGCTTGTTTCTGTTCTTGTAGCCGCTGTCGTTCAATACTGCGTTTGATGGAACCCAGTATCTGAATATTGCGCGACAACACCGCCAGATCGACATAACGCTTAAAACCTTCAATACCATGATCGGGACACTTGTCCAAGCCATGCACTTCGAGAGTATTAATCGCAGATTCTACCGCCGAATGCTGCTTTTTGGCCTGCTTGAAGTCGTCGTCGTATTCGTGGGCTTTGTCGACGACGGAGACTTTACCTTTCTTCGGCAAGGTGACCTGATCCAGTAAGTCTTTCAAGTCCTGTTGATTGCCGAGGCTATGGAAGCCTTTGTCAAAACTACACGCTTTGAAACTGGGGAATAGGACTTGGGTTTCCTTGACGATGTCGACGGCGATTTTATCGCCGGTGGTATTTTGCATGCACCTGATGGTGTAGGATAAAGCCACCGCGGCAACCCGCAAGCCCAGTTCAACAGGCACACCGGCCTTGCCTACAGGGATGTAGGTAAGGGGCGCCTTGAGTACGAACGAATCGCAACGGCCCTTGATCGGGGCGTGAGTGTTCATGTCGATCAGTTCATAACCCGCACGAATGACTTCTGCACTGATGCGCGCCATGATCTCCGGCGTGAACAAGCGCAAGTTGTCCCTGATGGTTTCCAGGCGGTAGTCTTTGTGGCTTTCCACTTAAGGCGGGCACAGTTTGAGGTTAAGCCTTTTAGCATGTCTCGGCTTAAATGAGATGCTGTTTTTGTCATCCCAATAGCGGTGCCAGAGCATTTCGCGCAGGGTTTTGTGTTGGTTGGCCAATTCCTGGATGCGGTCGTTATCGGTGTTTAAAGCCAAACGCAGCACACCCAAGACCAGGATCGCCCATTGATTCATGCCGGGGCAGTCGCGCTCAGCAGAAACCGGAACGGTTTTGCCATCCTGTTGTTTTGTCGGGATGATTTCCTTCAGTATCTCAAACACCTTGGCTTTTAAAGGCTCGGTGGTATAAATGTGCTGGAGTCCCAGCAGGACTAACGGGATGTGATATCGATTTTGATGTTGCCGATGTCAACTTGGCCGATAAGCAATTGCGGGGAGATGACGGTTCTCATGGGGCGGTTTATCAGTAAAGTTTTGGGCGGGTTGACGGTCAGATACTCCCCTCCGCCGTTATTGATTATAATATCATCTTAATATCAACGGGTTGCGGGCACGGATGTTTTTCAATCTGTTGCTTTCCTGTAATATTTATGCCGATATTTTACCATAACATATTGTTATTAATGCGTTATTTGATTATCGGCCAAGCACTAGGTAGTCGATGGTTGTAAACACGCTATTTAATGACTGTCCGCATCCTGTGATAGTTTTTCCGCAGCCTTTTGCTGTTGCGACAAATAAGTCCCGCCCAAAACCACGGCCATCATCAAAAGATAAACCAGCGAAACGATGTATCTGGCTTTTTTACTCTGCTCATAGCTGTTCATGTTGAATCCTAAAATCTGGTAAAGGTTGGAATAATACAATACTTGGTACTTTCACTGATGAAAGAATCGTTAGGCCTCGTGGTATTTTAAGCTGATAAGTAGTCATGTGAAAGTTTTCCAGATTTTTATGGAGCTATGCCATACTTTAGTACATAAAGTAATTTCCCAGAGAATTTCTCTGGGACGGAATATTTGATACTGCTAGTGCCTCGAAAATGCTATAATTCCGCTTGGAAAAGAGGTTAGAATGAAAATCTAACATTCATTAACCAATTGAATAATAACATATATAAGATTTAAAAAGATTCTAGTTTAAAATCTACGGCTTCGTCGAGCCGTATCACATCTATATTACCTTGCCCAGCAATGAAAACAACGCCATCTGAAGTTTTAACAACGCTATCAACTATTCGCGATTATATCCGCTGGGCTGCCAGCTGTTTTACCGAAGCCGAATTGTGTTTCGGACATGGTAGCGCGACGGCGCTGGATGAGGCAGCGGCGCTGGTGTTACACACAGTTCGCCAGCCTTATAATCTGGCCGATGCCTATCTGCAAAGCGTTTTAACGTTGACTGAACGCCAAGCTGTGCTCGACAGGGTCGACAGGCGCATCAACGAACGTATACCGGCAGCCTATTTAACCCATGAAGCTATTTTTGCCGGCTTGGCTTTTTATGTCGACGAGCGGGTGCTGGTGCCAAGGTCGCCTATCGCTGAATTAATCGAACAGCGCTTTGCGCCTTGGGTGGAAGAAGAGCAGGTCGAACGCATCCTAGATTTGTGTACCGGCAGCGGCTGCATCGCCATCGCCTGCGCTTATGCATTTTCTGGCGCTGATATTGATGCCGTGGATTTGTCGGAAGATGCGCTGGCTGTCGCCGAACTGAATGTCGCCAAACACAAAATGGACGATGCGGTGAGCCTTTACCGGTCGGACTTGTTTAAAGAACTGCCCGAAACCCGCTATGACATCATTGTCAGCAATCCGCCTTACGTAGCCCTTGAAGAATGGGAGCAATTGCCGGCAGAGTTTCGTGCTGAACCGGATATGGGTTTTAAAGGCGGACACACTGGATTGGATCTTGTGTTGCGGATTCTGGTCGATGCTGACCGGTATCTGACAGAGCAGGGGATTTTGGTCGTGGAAGTGGGTAGCAGTGCGGAAACCTTGCAAAGCATGTTCCCCGATGTGCCTTTTTACTGGCTGAATTTTGAACGCGGCGGCGATGGTGTATTTTTGCTGACGGCTGAGCAGGTCAGTCAATATAACGAATTATTTTTAGCGGCTTTATAACTATGTCTGGAAACTCAATAGGAAAATTATTTACCGTCACTTCGTTTGGCGAAAGCCACGGCCCGGCAATAGGCTGCATCGTCGATGGCTGCCCTCCGGGCATGGCCTTGACCGAAGCCGATTTGCAGGAAGACCTGGATCGCCGGAAGCCCGGCACCTCTCGGTATACCACCCAACGGCGCGAAGCCGATGAGGTCAGAATTCTGTCCGGCGTGTTCGAAGGCAAAACCACCGGTACGCCGATCGGCTTGTTGATTGAAAACACCGACCAACGCTCCAAGGATTATACCGACATCGCCGATACCTTCCGGCCCGGTCACGCCGACTATACCTATCAGCACAAATACGGGATCCGGGATTATCGCGGAGGAGGGCGCTCATCGGCCCGTGAAACGGCCATGCGGGTTGCGGCAGGCGGTATCGCCAAGAAATATCTCAAGGAACAGGCGGGTATAGAAATACGCGGCTATCTATCGCAGCTGGGGCCGATTAAAATCGAAAAGCTGGATTGGTCTGTGATCGACAGCAATCCTTTTTTCTGTCCCGATGTCGATAAAGTCGCCGAAATGGAGGCTTATATGGATGCGCTACGCAAGGAAGGCGAATCGATCGGCGCAAGGATAGAAGTGGTTGCAACTAATGTTCCGCCGGGCTTGGGCGAACCTATCTTCGATCGTCTCGATGCCGATCTGGCTCATGCCTTGATGAGCATCAACGCGGTCAAAGGTGTGGAAATCGGCGACGGCTTTGCTTGCATCGACAGCAAAGGCACACAGTTTCGCGATGAAATCACTCCGGACGGTTTTTTAAGCAATCATGCCGGCGGTATTTTGGGCGGCATTTCCAGCGGTCAAAATGTGACTGCCAGTATCGCCTTAAAACCCACTTCCAGCCTGCGGCTGCCGGGCAGGAGCATTAACCTGCACGGTGAGGCTATCGAAGTGGTCACCAAAGGCCGCCACGATCCCTGCGTAGGCATACGCGCAACGCCGATTGCCGAGGCGATGATGGCGATAGTGATTATGGATCATTTGTTACGGCATCGGGCGCAGAATATCAACGTGCAATCGGGATTGCCTATCTTGCGGTAAACCGATATTTTCTCATTCCCACGCGCTGCGTGGGAATGAGGTAAGAGATACCCCAACATGAATAATCTAATGCCTATTCCTTACTGGCGGCTGTCGAGTTTTTATTTCTTTTATTTTGCAATAGTAGGGGCTTTTATTCCTTACTGGAGCCTGTTCCTAAAAGACAGCGGTTTTAATCCTATTCAAATCGGTGAGCTTTTTGCGCTGTTAGGCGGCACTCGCATTATTGCACCCGTGCTATGCGGCTGGATTGCAGACCGTACCGGGAAAGACCTGCGCATTATCCGCATTGTTGCCTTTTTAACCGCGTTGCTTTTTTCCTGTTTTTTGTTTGTTCGCGGTTACGTTTGGTTTGCCGGGATAACTATTGCCTTTGGTTTTTTTTGGAATTCCACGTTACCGCAATTCGAAGCGGTCACTTTGTACCATTTAAAAGATCAAGCGCATCGCTACAGCCGGATAAGGTTGTGGGGCTCTATCGGTTTTATTGTCGCGGTGCTGGGTGTAGGCCGATTATTGGATAACCCGTCGTCAGGCCTCCTGCTTCCGGCCATAATCACGGCATTAATGACGTTAGTCTGGCTGGTCAGCTTAGTAACGCCGACAACCCAGACGATCAATCACAAGACTGCCGCCATCGGTATCATGCAAATCCTAAAAAGACCGGAAGTACTGGCTTTTTTGATGGCTAATATGCTGTTACAGCTTGCCCACTCGCCTTATTATGTGTTTTATTCGATCTATCTAAAGCACTATCAGTACTCGACCAGCTTGACCGGATTGCTTTGGGCGCTGGCTGTTTTTGCCGAGATTATTTTATTTATCTACATGCGCCGTTTGTTGAAACGTTTTTCCCTGCGGGTGATTTTATTGAGCAGCAGTCTGTTGTCGGTCGTTCGCTGGCTGATTATCGGTTACTGCGTCGATTATGTTTGGCTGCTGGTTTTTGCCCAAGTGCTGCATGCGGCAACCTTTGCCGGGACTCATGTCGCCGCCATTCATTTGGTACATCTGTATTTTGGCGATCGGCATCAAGGTAAAGGCCAAGCGCTTTACGCCAGCTTAAGTTTCGGCTTGGGCGGAATGTTGGGCAGTTATTATAGCGGTCGATATTGGGAGTCATTGGGCGCGGAATTTGTCTATTCAATGGCGGCGGTATTTTGTAGTGTTGCTTTTGTGATTGTCTATATCTGGGTAGGACGGGAAAGTTCTCAAGATAAGGCTGTATTAGGTTAAAATAGAGCCAAGTTGTGTTAATTCGATCTACAAATATTTAGGGAATAATGTGTTTGAAATCATAAAAAGCGGCGGCTGGATGATGCTGCCAATCATCCTGAGTTCAATTGCTGCGATGGGCATTATTGGGGAACGTTTCTGGTCACTACAGAGAAAGAAGATTTTGCCGCCGGAACTGGTTCCTCAGGTATGGCGGTTATCCCGTGAACACAAGCTTGATGCTACTACTTTGCGGCACTTGAGAAACAGTTCGCCGCTCGGTTGTATCTTGGCTGCGGGACTCGCCAATAGCCATCACGGCAGGAAATTTATGAAAGAGTGCGTCGAAGAGTCTGGTCGCAGGGTCGTCCATGATCTGGAACGTTTCCTTAACACCTTGGGCACGATTGCCGCTGTCAGTCCGTTACTGGGTTTATTAGGCACCGTGTTCGGCATGATCGATATTTTTGCTTCGCTTTTAGAGCACGGCGCCGGTAATCCCGCTGTCTTGGCTGGCGGTATTTCGGTGGCGCTGATCACTACGGCATCCGGCCTGACCGTAGCCATCCCCAGTTTGATTTTCCATCGCTATTTTGAACGGCTGGTTGATGACTATGTCATTACGATGGAAGAGGAAGCGTTAAAGCTGATCGATATTTTGCACGAAGATCGGAAAGCGTCCTGATGAAGTTCCAACGTAAAAAAAGGGAGAATGTCGATATTGCGTTGATCTCAATGATCGATGTGCTTTTTGTATTGTTGCTATTCTTCATGGTTTCTACAAGCTTTAATCAACATACCGAAGTTAATGTTAAGCTTCCTGAAGCGGATGGGACAGCAGCTGAGGAACATCCCAAAACGGTGTCTTTGGTGATTGATGCAGACGGACTTTATTCGCTGATCGGTGAGGATAAATTGCCTCATCAATTAATCAACCAAAGTCGGGCAGGCTTAAAGCAGGAACTAAGCAAGCTCTCAGAACAGGCTAAGGAGCTTCCGTTTATCATCATCACCGATGAAAAAGCCCCTAGCAAGGCGGTCATTAATGCGCTGGATATAGCCGCTAAGGCGGGATTCAGTCACGTTACTTTGCCAACATTACACCCGACTGACGAGCCATGACCCATTCGACGGGATCAAATTTGCACGCGAAGCGCCCGAAGGGTGCAGGGCAGGATAGCCCTGCATGAAAAAAACCTTAGCCCGATGGCTGGTGGACATCTGGTACAAAGACCCGTTTATCGGCGTATTTTTGATGCCGATGGGTTTTTTGTTTAGCGATTTCGCTAAATTCAGAAAATTCCTGTACCGGATTGGCGTGTTAAAAAAGCACACCTTGCCGGTTCCGGTCATCGTGATCGGCAATATTACCGTCGGCGGAACCGGGAAAACGCCGTTGATTATCTGGCTGGCTCAGTTGCTAAAAGATGAGGGTTTTAAGCCCGGCATTATCAGCAGAGGCTACGGCGGGCAAGCTGAATCATGGCCGCAATGGGTCGATGCAAACAGCACGGCGGAACAGGTCGGCGATGAAGCCTTGTTGATAGCCAAACAAACCGGCTGCCCAATGGCCGTAAGCCCGTTGCGGGTAGAGGCCGCCAGATTGCTGCTTGAAAGGTCAGGCTGTAATGTCATTTTATCCGACGATGGCCTGCAACATTACGCGCTGAACCGGGATATTGAGATTGCCGTGATTGACGGCGAGAGACGCTTTGGCAACGGCTATTGTTTGCCGGCAGGACCGCTCCGCGAACCGATAGAAAGATTGCAAAGCGTCGATTTTATCGTCGTGAACGGTGAAAAATATGAAGACAACGAGTATTCGATGCAAATCACCGGAAATACCGCAGTCAACCTGGTCACCGGCCAGCAAAAACCGTTGCAGGAATTTACCGCAATAGAATGTCATGCCTTGGCGGGCATAGGCAACCCCGACCGATTTTTTAAACTGCTTGAGTCAGCCGGTTTGGCTTGTAAAACACACAGCTTCCAGGATCATTATAAATTCCAGCCTAGCGACATCTCGTTTCCTGGTTCCGCACCGGTATTAATGACCGAGAAGGACGCGGTAAAGTGCATGGCGTTTGCAGGCGACCAATATTGGTATGTTCCCGTAAAAGCCGTTCCTGAAATGAGTTTTGCCGGGCAGTTGTTAGGGCTGTTGCGAGGAAAATTAAACAGGTAGAGCTTTTTTCTTGTCGCACCAGAAAGACTTGCTCCGTTTTTTCCGAGTTGCTTGGCTTGAATTTGTCACGGGTACATTAATTTTAGCTGTTGCTCAATGTTCTTTAATCCGTCGTAAACATCGAAAAAGTGATATTTGGTAACCGAAGGTGCGTCAATGCTACGCGCAACGCCTTTTAGATGGGTATGAGCTTCTTTGTTGCGCGCGGTCTTTAAATTTCCTAGTGCTGCTTTAAGTTTAAAATACTTAGCCTGATCAATACTCACCTCAAGTCGCTCAACGTTAATTAAACCAATCACATGTATGAGCATCTTTCTAAAGTGAGCATCATATTCAAATCCGTAGTTCTTTTTTATTAACTCCTTAACAAGTTTTCTATTTGACGATTGCTTTAAAGTGCGGCTTGCCATACTTTCAACAATTGTATCCATTGATTCTTCTATCCATCCACAAAGCTCCAAAAGAGCAAGTTTTGAATAATACAACTCTTTCTTTTGATTGGAGCATTTGTTGTAAAGGGTATTCAGCTCTTGGATGTTTTTATGAATATAGGTTTTCGCGATCATTCTGTAGTCTGAAAAATATTGAATGCCGCGTCCATTCGAGCATCAACCTTTTCTTTTTTAGCGACTCCACCACTTAAATATGATGTACTAAGTGCGTCTACTTTCTTAAGTTGATCAAATAGTTCATAGCATCGTTGTTCTGAAAGACTCTCGACACTATCAATATTTTTTGCCACACCAAACATCAATGCCTCTAACATAGAAATACTTACTCGCTCTTCCCCAGGTTTCAATATCTTTTCATGCAAAACATTTACAGCTCTAGTGAATATTGTTTTTTTTTGTTCGATAAAAGCCTTATCTGGGGTTCTGTTGTCTCGCATGTACTCGTTGAGAAATTTAGAAAGAACTCCATTGTAATTTTTTTTGTTGTCATAAAATGAAAAAAAACGCAGGATAATTTCTTCATGTTTGAATCGCTCACTTTCTCTATCGCCAAGTCGATTAATGAGCCGCCAATTCTGAACTCCGTTTAACTCTTTTAACATAGAGTTAAAGGTACCGCTAAATATACAATTCCTTATTTCTTGGTTGTTGAGTTTAGTGCCACCAGAGTTTAAGCGATGAAATATTGTGAATAGATACTCCATATGACTTTTCTTACTATAATCACATCTAATTACAGTTATAGGCAAAGTTAAATCTTCAACACGCTGATAGTATGTGTGGTATTGGCTATCTTCATTCCTGAATTCAGTTACTTTCTTTCCTGAAATATTCTGATCAATATCGTCAAGAGCAGACAACCGCCAGTCATTGCTAGTTAAAAATTTAATTATGCTAGTCATTCGCTGAAGTCCATCAATCACCTGCCATTTCTGGGTTTTGTAGTCTAGACTAAAACACATGCTTGGTATGGGCAGTTGCTTTGTTAAAGAATCAACAAACCGAGTTTGAGCGGCAATTTTCCAAACTGTCTCACGTTGAAAGTCAGGTTGAATTTCTAGAATCCCTTTTTTGTACATCCTTACCAAGTCAGCGCAGGACCGTAATTCATTGTAAGCGACAATGTCAGTTGGAGGTTGTTGATCGGCATTATCCTCATAAAATAAATCGTCCTCAACAGTATTGATATGTTCATTGTCTTCTTCTACTTTCATTTTCTATTCCTGATTTGAGTCGCCATACAATATACCGTCGTGCACTATAGTTAGCGCACTGCGTCGAATGACTAAAAATTGCTTTGTGAGGCACTTGTTAATAAATGTCCCCATGACTGCCTATATCAACTAAAACAATCATTTCATCTTTCATTAAAAAAATACAAATAATTCGGTAGTCATACGTTAGGCTGCATGAATAAAACTCGCTGAGTTCACCTTTTAATTTATGTATTTTTAATGACGGATCAAACGGATTGCTTTTGAGTTTAGCCAATACCTCTGCATATTTATCAAGTAAGTGAGGGTGTTTTTTAAAAAACTTGTGTTCTTTGCGATGATAACTTTCGTCTTTAATTAATTTCATTTTTTAGACGCTGAATGTGTGCCGCTACATCATCAATTTCACTAAAACTTGAAAAGTCTGCTTGTTTTATTTTGTCCAGCGTATTTAAGCATATTGTCTTTTCTATTTTGAACTCATCTTCTTGAGAAGGTTGCTTTGCAATTTCACTGTTTAGACCCAGTCTAAAATAATGAATGAGGTCATAAAGCTCTATTAGCTTAGACTCTGGAATATATTACAATTCGTTAATAATATCGTCTTCAATCATAATGGTGTGCCGATTGATAGGGTTTTAAGGGCTGGTTATCAGTTCGACAATACCATCCAGTCTAGACAGCATTTAACCGTCCTGGCCGTCAATTCTTGCGCCGGTTAATATCGGCAAATAAACAAAGACGAATAAGGAAAAGGCCGCCAGCCAGGAAAGCGTCGATACGTAGATTAAGTTTTCGTACCAGTCCGGCATCGCTATTGGTAATAAAACCCGAAACAATGCGGCGACATTAATCAATGCAAACGCGATCGCGAGCGCATTGGAAGCTTTGAGTGCCCGGCCGGTATGGCCTAACGATACCCTAGCCATCATGCCCAGCGTCAGCACGCCGATACCGCCCAGGGTAAACGCATGCAGCGCCAACGAGGGCAGCACCACAGAATAGGCCGACAATGCGGTCAGCATAAAACCCAGAATTATCCAGCCGTAACCGGTATAAAGCACCCATAATAACGGCACATATTGGATGCGTTTTACATACCAGAGGGATAACCTGGCGACATTGACGGCAGCGGCAACAATGGCTGCCAGGGCTAACAAGGTTCCTGACATGCCGAATAATTGCAGCGTAAAGACGATAACGGCTGAGGCTACTGACAGCTTATCCAGCAGCGGATTTTTGATGATCAACGTTCCGGGTATGCCCCGCTCGGTAAAGAAGGGAAACACGCGCCCGGCGATGATCAGGATCAGGATGATGATGGTCGCGACGACCAGCTGGATGCCTGTTGCGGCGGTGTTGCTTTGTAGACCCAGCATTTCAATATGGATCAAGCCGTTGCCCAGCGCCAACAGCAGCAACAAGCCTATGAAAAATAGGTTCCGGTATTGCTTTGCCTGAACGATCGGATTGCTGACTTGATAAGCCAAGACGGGCAGAAATGAAAAATCAACCAGTGCAATCAACGCGTCAGGCAGCTCCCCGGCATAGAACGGCAGGATGCGCCCGTAAAGCCATAATAGACACAAGCTTGCCAATTGATCGCCGGTTAAGGTCGGCTTGCCAGTCCAGTTTTTGACTGCCGTCAATAAAAACCCTGCAATGACGGCGACCGAATAACCCAGTAGCATTTCGTGCGCATGCCAGTAGTTGCTGGTGAAATAATGTTCCGACGTTGATTCGCCATTGGACAGGGTGTTCCAAAACACAATCAGGATCAGTGCCGCTAGGCCGGCCAAGCTAAAAAAGGCTCTAAATCCCAGCGCAAAAAGCGGGTAGTCAAAGATAGGTTGTGGTTTCATAGCGATGTTTTCCAGTGTTTGGCGTTCGAGAGTATCGGTAATTATACTATTTAAGGGTTTTTTGTGCTTCCAAGACGAGTGCTTTTAGCTTACCCAGCACTTGCTGTTGCTGTGCTGAAGGCAGTTTGGCAAGATCTTGTTCAAATTCGCCCAGGCTATAGGCGGTGTCGCCGGTTGTATGGCCGGATAAGCTAAGGCCGCAATCGGTAACGACATGCTTGATCGGGTCGGCGGCATTTTCTAAGGGTATTGCAGCGGACAGCACCTTGCGTATCATGGTGTTGACGCGAATAAAAATGGATTGCCCGGTCAAGATGTCATCGGCGATACGCTGGGCATATTCTTCGGTATAGCCTCTGCGCTTTGAGTCCTTAAAGGTAAGCATTTGCAGCTTAACGGGCGGGTTCTTGTCGATTTGGTATTCGAAATCAAAGGCGCTGCCTTGCGAGGCGATCAGGCTGTCGGCACCGATGACTACTTGCAGGACATTGTCCTTGCAGATGATTTCCAGCCTGATGTTGTCGTAAAGGCCGCGTGGCGGCATAGGCGACAGGGCAACGCTATAGCTTCGGTTGCTCAACCGGTCGTTTTTTTGATGATAACTCCAGGTATTGTTGGCGTACGCATTAAGCGGAAAAAAAACCAGCAGCGCCAATATGAGTTGGGGGGCTGTTAACCTGTAGCAGGGTAGTGAAAAAGTATGGCTGCGTTTCATTTTTGATGTCCCAGGATGCAAGAGGTTAATGGCTATCCATCAACTTGAAAAAACTTTTTGAAGCGCCGCATATCGGATAATCCCAGCTATCGGGATCGCCTTTGGCTTCATCATAACTATGCTCACATTCCATACACGGGTATTTTTTAAAATCCGACATGTTTTGCCTATTTAAGATAATTGAAAGGCTCTAGCTTACGCGTTTTGTTGGCCAGGCGTACGGTTAACCTTTGCCACGGGTACGCGTTCTAACGCTGGTATTGGTAGGGGATTTGTCTTTAGAAGTTTCTAACGTTTCAAAGCGTTTTTCAATAAATTGAATGATCAAATCGGCAATATCCTTGCCGCTGGCCGCTTCGATACCTTGCAGTCCAGGCGATGAATTAACCTCCATAATAACCGGACCGTGATTGGAGCGCAGTATATCTACGCCGCACACATTCAGTCCCATGATTTTTGCAGCACGCACCGCAGTAGAGCGTTCTTCAGGCGTTAAACGCACCAGCGATGCAGAGCCGCCACGGTGTAGATTTGAACGAAATTCACCGGGGGTTGCCTGTCGTTTCATCGCGGCAACGACTTTGCCGTCCACCACAAAACAACGAATATCACTGCCACCGGCTTCTTTGATAAATTCCTGCACCATGATGTTGGCTTTGAGCCCCATGAATGCCTGAATAACGCTTTCTGCGGCATTATGGGTTTCCGCCAAGACCACGCCGATCCCTTGAGTGCCTTCCAGGAGTTTAATCACCAGCGGAGCGCCGCCGACTTGGGCAATTAAATCTTCAATATCATCAGGATTATTGGCAAAACCGGTTACTGGTAGACCAATACCCTTTCTGGCAAGCAACTGAATTGACCTTAATTTATCCCGTGATCGTGATATGGCAACCGATTCATTCAACGGAAAAACATTCATCATTTCAAACTGCCTCAATACCGCAGTGCCGTAGAAAGTGACGGAAGCGCCAATCCGGGGAATAACGGCATCGAATCCGGTTAAGTCTTCACCCCGATAATGGATGGATGGATTATGCGAAGTAATGTTCATATAGCAACGCAATACATCCAGAACCCGTACCTTATGGCCACGCGCTTCTGCGGCTTGAACCAAGCGAGAGGTCGAATACAGTTTGGGGTTACGGGATAAAATAGCAATTTTCATAAAGACTTCAGTTCTCGGTTTAATGCAGTCAGGTAAAGGCATATTTTGACATGAAATAAGGCGGGATGCTTTATAAATGGGGCTGAAGTGTTTTTACCTACTCGACTATAATGAGCAGCCTCAAGCAGTCACTCAGACCCACAAAAACAACTCATGGAAACTAACGCATATTTTGACGACATTCACACCCACATTATTCGGGAGCTGACCAAAGCCAATCACGATATAACCATCGCCGTCGCTTGGTTCACCGATAATGAAATCTTCCGCACACTTTGTCAGAAATCCACAGACGGTGTTCACGTTCATTTAGCCTTGCTTGATGACGACATTAACCGACAAAAATCCAGCATCCAATTTCAACAGCTGCTTGATGCGGGCGGTGAATTATTTTGGATTCCTGTTAGTGAATCCAACAACATCATGCACCACAAATTTTGTGTCATTGACCGCCGGCACGTCATCACCGGTTCATACAATTGGACGCGCCGCGCTCGTGCTAATCAGGAGGATATTGTCATTGTCAGTGACGCGGCTGAATTTGCCATGCAATATCTGGAAACCTTCAACGAGCTGCTGCTTAACAATAATTATCGCGTCAAAGCCATACCGCGCATGGATAGCGAAGCCGTGGTGCGCCGCTTAGAGTTAATCCGTAACATGATTGAACTGGGTGATTTTGATGATGTTCGCCAACAAACTAATAAACTGCGTCAAGCCGATAGTGAAGCCTTGCAAACCACCATCGACCTGATCGACCAACAACAATTTAGTCTGGCGGCACAACACATAGCCGCGTTAATTCAATCATTGCGAGCCGTTGCCATTTACCGTGACCCCAGCATTGAACGCCTTAAACAACAACTCGCCACCCTGACTTATCAAGTCACCGCGCTGAGTGACCAAAAAATAGAAGTCGAACGCCTTATCAACGACTTTTTACATCAACATCATCAACATTTGGGCGATTTGATTGCTCATTATTTCGAATTGCAACAACGCATTGCTGAGATACGTTTTGAAAAAATCAAAAAATCCAACGGTGCTGAAGACGGCATCGCCTCGCAAGCCGAGAGTGATTATCAAGAGGCCAGCCAGGATTACCAAAATTACCAACAATACTACCAAGAAATTGACAACGAACCCGCGCCACTGACACTCAGTGAAGCCGATCAAGCTGAATTAAAAAAATGTTACAGAATCGCCGCCATGCGTTGTCATCCTGACCGCGTTAGCGACGAATTGAAATCAGCCGCCAATGACATTTTTATTCAATTACAAGCCGCCTACCGCAATAACGATTTAGCGGGCGTGAAATCTTTACTCGAACGCGTTCAGCAAGGTCAATTCGCTACCGACCACCGCGTTGCATTGCAAGAAAGCGAACAGTTGACCCGCGCCATTGCTGATTTAGACTACAAACTTCGGGATTTACGCCAACAAATCGCCGAACTTAGCAGCGGCGAAACGTGGCAAACACTCCATGGAATTGACGATTGGGACGTTTATTTTGCCGATAAACACAGTCAACTTGAAACTGAAATTGTCGAACTTGAACAAGTCATCGAGGATGAGTTATGAAAGCACTCATTCCAATAACCCATAAAAATTTGGCGACAGCGACTAATTATCTGGCGTTGGGAAATCGTGCGCTGGCAGCCATTGCAAATAAACGCGCTAAGGAAATTCAGGCAATTCGTGATGATGCGTGGTTGGATGAATTGATTGCGTGGGCAGATGAAAATGAAATTAAAGATTATTATTTTGATGAATTGTATGACTGTTGGATCGGATTTCCGCGTGATAAAAAAGCAATTTTGAATTTAACGGAGTTGCATTTAAAGGACAATCAACTCAGCAAGCTGCCTGAATCCATTGGCAACTTGACTAATTTAACGACGTTGAATTTAGGGAGCAATCAACTCAGCAAGCTACCTGAATCGATTGGTAACTTGACCCATTTAACGACGTTGGATTTATCGGGCAATCCATCCACCGATCTGTGGTTTGGACCGATTGACAATCGACTCACCGAGCTGCCTGAATCGATTGGCAACTTGACCCATTTAACGCGGTTGGATTTAAGGGACAATCAACTCAGCAAGCTGCCTGAATCGATTGGCAACTTGGCCCATTTAACGACGTTGGTTTTAGGGTGGGGTCAAGATCAACTCAGCGAGCTTCCTGAATTAAGTCACGTTAACATCGTCACTGTATCTGGTCATGTGAGATACGATTAAATGTCGGGCATTCTGTTCATGCCCGACATTTAATCGTGGTAATGTCGGGCAACAAAAGCGGTTGCCCGACGACTATAACGTTATAACGCTGTAAGGCGGATTCGCGCTAGCAATCCGCCATGAACGGAGCCTTGAACATGCTCCCTCTGCTCGGATTTTTCAAGCAGTTATGGGTACGATTATTTTTGATGTTGCGCGATAATGGGCGGATTGCTCGGCAACTGCTCAAAGCACAGGGATGTGCTGAATGCAGTCCTGTAGGTCGGGTTAGCGTAGCGTAACCCGACATTTCCGGCTTCGATGCGTCGGGTTACGCTGTCGCTAACCCGACCTACGCGGTAGGATGGGTAGAGGCGATAGCCGAAACCCATCATAATCAACCGCCTATCTGATGGGTTTCGCGTTGCTCTACCCATCCTACCGCGCTTAATAAGGTATCTAACGTATGGGTAGAACAGAGCTATTAATTGAGTATGCAAATTTATCTAGGGATTTTGAATTTCCTGAAGAAATTGAAAAGGCCGTTGAAAATGATTATGTAGAAAATCAGCATTTATATAATATAGATACGATCAAACTTATAGCTGTATATCTTTTGATATACCCTGATATTGATCCAAAATATTTATTAGAATTGATAAAAACGCTGTAACGCTGTAAGGCGGATTCGCGCTAGCAATCCGCCATGAACGGAGCCTTGAACCTGCTCCCTCTGCTCGGATTTTTCAAGCAATTATTGGTACGATTATTTTTGATGTTGCGCGATAATTGGCGGATTGCTCGGCAACTGCTCAAAGCACAGGGATGTGCTGAATGCAGGAAATGCCTGGAGCATTTTCTTGCCTGCGTTGCTCTACCTCCTGCATCATACAAGTCGTAGCGCGAATCCACCCTACGGAACTTTTTTGATTTGAAAACCTAAATACAAAACGATTCGGATTAAAAATGTACGCAACTCGTAAGATGAGTAGAGCGTAGTGAAACCCATCATGGCAATATTTACCAATCCAACTGCCTAAATAATTAAAGGAAATCACCATGCAAGTATTAATCAATGTTCCCGATAACTTACCGCAAGTTATTATTCAAAAACATATTAAACAACTGGCACAAAACTTGGTAAAAGAAGCGCGAAAAATAGCTAAAAAACCGTCTAAATGGGCGTTACTAGCGGAAAGAGTTGACAATAATCCAGTGCATTTAGCAGGCTATTCAGAGCAGTTAAAAAAAGATATGCAGGAATTTAGAGAAAACGCTGGGTTTTAAATATGAACTACTTACTTGACTCTAATACTATCTCGGATTTTTACGATAAAGACTCAGCTAACTATCCTAAAATTTTAAATAAAATCGCCCATTTAAAAAATACCGATAAAGTTGCCATTTCTATTTTAACGCTTTATGAATTAGAGTACGGTTTAGCCAATGCGCCTGAATATAAAAAATCTATTATTGAACAAAAAATTATAGAAGCTCAAATAGATTTTGCTGTTTTCCCACTTTCAACGAAAGGAGCAAAACTATTTGGTAGTTTCAAAACAGCAATCAGAGAAAGCAAAATGCTCAATAAGGAAAATATGAAAAACATAATATTGATTTGATGATAGCGGCATCTGCTATTGTTGAAGATTGTATTTTAATCAGCGCAGATACCCTATTTCCTGAAATTGTAAACATTGACCAGCGTTTAAAATTAGAAGATTGGACGATACATTAAGCAATATTTACGAATAATGGTTGCTAATGCCGATAAGAATAATGACCTCGTTTTCAATAACGAAGTCTATCGTAATGCGGTATTTCAAATTGATAGAAATACTGGAATAATCTTTGAGCTTGCCTGAGAGTTTGTGCAATCTCAACGATGGGTGTTGTGGATTTTCAGCAAGTAAGCGGATTGTTTTCTTGTACAGTTCCACTAAATCAGGATGTGTTTTGAGAAATTTAACAATGTTTTTGCTGTATTGGTCAGAGGCGCGAAGGTGAAAACTCATAATAATTGAGTGATGCGTGCAATGTGTTCTTCGGCGGTTTCATCAACAAAATTACCTGCTTCAATATCAGCTTTCACGGCAAGATACGCGCTGTCTAATTCGCACTCGCGCAAGTGTTGAAAATAGTCAATATCGACCACGACGTAACGGGTTTTGCCGCGTACTGAAATGGCGACATCGGTATAACCTTGCATGGCGTTTTCAATGGCGGTTACGCCGCGTGTTTTTAATTCGTTTGCGTTGATAGTGTGCATTTTTTGACCTTAATAAATGTTTAAAAGTGTTTTAAATAGTACCATAAATAAAACTATAGCCGCGAATTGACGTTATATCCCGAAGATTTATTTGCGTTTGCCCA
>JBCKWO010000039.1:0-18850 GCA_038922535.1 Methylobacter sp.
CAACAAGTTGCTGAGCACGCGTTTAAATAGCTGGGCATCGGCATAAAGAAATCCCTTCCCCAAACAGACTAGACGAATGCCTTTTTCTTCAGCCGTGGCTTCATAGTAACTGCAAATAGCTTCCAGTTCCGCCCTGCCGTCCAGGCGAGCCGTGCGCAATGGAATTCCGGTGTGCTCGGCCCTGGCTAAAAACAGCAGGATTTCAACCGTTCGCGACAGTCGTCCGTATTCTTCCAGATTGGATTCGAGAATCTCACGGTACTCCTCGGCGTTTCGCGGTCTGGACAAGGCGACCTCGGTTTCGCCCATCAGATTATTGATCGGCGTGCGCAATTCATGCGCCAGATCGGCGGAAAACTGGTTGAGCTGCGCGAAGGATTTGGCCAGGCGTAGCAGCATCGCATTAAAAGCGGCTACCAGATTGGACAGTTCTCTGGGGGTGGTGGCCGGGTCAAGCCGTTCATCCAGCTGAGTAGCGGTGATGCCTTCTATATGCCGCGTCATTTCAGCAAGAGGACTCAAGCCACGCCGGGCAACAAAAATGGCGGCCAACGTTGAAAACAGCAAACCAAAAAACAGCGCCCCAATAAGATTGCGCCGGTATTTAGCCAGGAGCGCCGCTTCGTGTGAGATGTCGAGGGTAATTTGAATGGTTTGTTGCGGGATGGTTTTGCTCTGCGAGGTCATCAACATTAGCGTTCGTCCGTCGGTAATTTTCTGTACCGTCGTGTCGTCGACAAGCGCCGGAAACTGCATTGCTATCGGTAAAGCTTCCATGCCCGGCGTTTCGATCAAGCTGTGTCCGTTTTCATCCAGGATTCTGGAATAATAACGACCGATGCCTTCGCTTTGTTCATCCGCCAATCTTTCCAGATTCGGCGGTTGTTCTTGCAGAACGCTACGCAACAACTGAATCTCTGTTAACAGAAACTGCTTGTTGTCCTGCGCCAGGGTTTCGGCCAGAGTCTGATGCAGATACCAGCCGATTGACAACAGAATCACCGAAGCCGAGATGACATGAAGCAGCGTGAGCCGGGCGGTAATCGACCAGGGTTTAGCGTTCTTCAAGGACATAGCCGACGCCTCGAACGGTGTGCAACAGTTTTTGCGGGAACGGGTCGTCGATTTTCTGCCGCAAGCGGCGTATCGCCACGTCGACAATATTGGTGTCGCTGTCGAAATGGACATCCCAAACTTGCTCGGCGATCAGTGTTCGCGACAGCACTTCCCCAGGTCGTTGCAAGAATAATGATAGCAAGGCGAACTCCTTGGGCGACAAATCCAGTCGCTGACCGTTACGAAATGCCTTGTGCCGAATAGGATCGAGTGTAAGATCGGCTAATCCCAACTGTTCTGCCTGTCGTGTGGGGCCTCGCCGGAGGATGGAGCGGATGCGCGCCAGCAATTCGACGAATGCGAAAGGTTTGACCAAATAGTCGTCGGCGCCCAGTTCCAGGCCTTTTACCCGGTCGTCGATAGAATCGCGTGCCGTGAGAAACAACACAGGGGTTTGCTTGCCTCCGCGCCGTAGCTCTTTGAGTACAGACCAGCCGTCGCGCAACGGCACCATGACATCGAGAATGATCAGGTCGTACTCGACCATAGTGGACAGCTGCAAGCCCTCTTCGCCGTCAATGCTGACATCGACGATAAAGCCTTGCTCGGTAAGTCCTTTTTTCAAATAGGCGGCGGTTTTCTTTTCGTCTTCGACAATCAGGATGTGCATGAATGGACTCGTCTACGTCTGGTGAACAACAAGGGTCAAAATAGTTGAAAAGCATTGCATGCTGGGATATCCCCCCTTACCCACCAGTAATTTTCTGCACGTCATGGTTTATCTTTGTTTTCATGCACCACAGAGCGCACATGATTGTCCTGCTGCGGAAACGGAAATTCTATTCCATGCTCACGCAGGGCTTTTAGCAGCCAAAATGTAAATCACGAAAGCATGGGGTTAATATGACTGGTAGCGGTATTGCATTCTGAGCCCATCGATTGCAACATCACGCCGCTGAGTGTTCTTTTAGCCACTCTTTAAGCGCATCGTTCATACGGGTTTGCCAGCCACGACCTGTAGCGCGAAAAGCTGCCAAAACATCCTTATCGAAGCGAATAGCCACTTGCTCCTTATTGCCGCTTCCAGCAGGTCGCCCAGCACGGCGCTGAGTCATTATTTCACGCATAAGTAAGGTCGCGTCTGGAGAATCTTCATCGTCTTCTGGCTCAATACCAGCCTGCTTGTGTTGGCGCAATAGCGCCAAGTCGGTTTTGGATTCGCCGCGCTCACGGGCTGAGCGCATGTCGTCAATTGTCATCGTAGTCATTTTCAAGCCATTCATGGTAAACCTCTCGTTCACTGCGTTTAGCGGGGCGGTAACTGATGATATGAGGAATTGTTCCGGGCAGATATAAGTAGGTGTCAATGTTGGGCTAATCTAATGGGGGCAGATTAAATTGATATTTGAATTCAAATCGTTTGCACCTGAATCCGGCCTTCACCCGCTGATTATTTTCTGCACGTCCTGGTTTATCTCTTTGTTTTCATGCACCACAGAGCGCACATGAATGTCCCGTTGCGGAAACGGAATTTCTATTCCGTGCTCACGCAAGGCTAAGAGCAGTCGAAAATGCAAATCATGGGTCACCGGCAATCGGTTTGACAGTTCGCTGACAAAAACACGGATAGAAAAATTCAGCGAGCTATCGCCAAAACCGACCATCAACACACTCGGCTCGGGATCTTCAAGCACCATCGGCGTTGATTTAACCGTATCGATCATGACTTGCTGCGCCAGCTCAATATCGGAATCGTAGGCAATGCCGACCGGAATCACCACGCGGGTTACCGAATCGCTTAACGTCCAGTTGATCAGCTGGCTGGTGATAAAGGTTTTGTTCGGCACAATCAGGTCTTTCTGATCCAGGTCTATCAGCGTCGTGGCACGCATCTGAATGCGGCTGACTTTGCCGGTGATAGTGCCGATGGTGACGGTATCGCCAACCCTTATCGGGCGTTCAAACAACAAGATAATGCCCGACACCATATTGGCGAAGATTTCCTGCAAACCGAAACCCAAGCCAACACTGAGCGCCGCCACCAGCCACTGCACCTGCGACCAGCTGCCGCCCAGCACATTGGCGATGCAGATAAAGCCTATTGAAAACAACACATATTTAGCCAGCTGGTTAATCGCATAACGCTCGCCCGCCTCTATCGACAAGCGCCTGAATACCAACAACTCCATCACCCCGGAAAAATTTCGTATCGAGACTACGGCTATAAAAATATATAACCCGGCCAACATCAAATTGATTAAGGTGACCGGCTGAGAAGTTTCCTGATGATCGACATTAACCAGATGCTGCCAAAGCACGATACGATCCAGGAATGAAAAGGCCGGCAGGATGTTTTTCCAGATCATCCAGAAACCGATCACCAGCGTAAAACCGATAAAAACATTGAGCAACTTTATGGTTTGAGCGTTGATTTTAGGTATATCGATTAGTTGCTCGTCAACCGGCAACACCGGGTCTTCCGATCCGGCCAGATGCTTTTCGGGTGTCGCCGCTGCTTTACGTTTTTGTCTAGCATTGGTGATGGCCAACTGCCGGTTAACCAGCGTTAACCAACGAAACACCAGCGCATGAATGACGATGATCGAAAAAATCAGCCGCAAGGTGATGATCAGTTTTTGCTGCAACTCCAAGGCGCTCAAATAATAGCCTGCGACAGCAAAGCCGATGATGACCAGCGGTATGCAGATAGCTGCTGAATACCAGACGTAACGCAGTTTAGTTATCCAGGCATCAGGATTCTTATCGATAGTGCCTTGCAACAAACTGCTCGAGGGTTTTAACACTCGACCTGCAAATACAGCCATTGCAATCATGATGATAATCAGCGCCAGACGGCCGATACTATCACTGTGCGCAGAAAATTTTGATGCGCCGGTACTGCTGATAATAAATACCCCAGGCACCACAATAAAACGTATCCAGGCAACTTGTCTGCGTAACAGATTAACTGTGGTTTTTTGCCATTGGAAATGCTTGCGCGCTATGCCGTCAGAGGCAAACAGGCGATAAAAAAATTGCAGGAAAAACAACGGCAGTGCAGAGCTTTGCAAACCTTCACCGACAGCTTTAGTGAAATCGTCAACGCGAATATCCCGACTCAAAAACCAGCCGACGCATCCCAAAAACAACGGCAGCGACAAGGCCAGAATCAAGTTATAAGCCAAGGCTTTTAAGGTGTAATAAAAGCTATCCGTAACAATTTTTTCAGCCTTGCCGGAAATAGCCGCTAACTGCAACTTTGCCCAGTTTCTGCTCAACTGCAAGCCCACAAAAAACAGTATCGCAACAAAAGTCAAAAACAAATGCCGAACGACTAGCTTTAGCACATCTTTAAGCACCGCCATCCAGTTAAATGGCGACAACAACCATTGTGTGGAATGATACAAATCGGCGATATAACTCAAGTTAATCGGCTCTGAACTGGGCACCCACAACAAACGTTCGTCCAGATAACCGGCAAACTTAGCAGCCTGCGTGATCATTTGTTGCCGGGCAAAATCTAAATCTCCTAAGGTGTGCAGATAGGTTGTATCAGCGGCATCAAGCTTGTTCAGCAATTCTTTTTGATTGTTTTGCAGCATCCGCAACTCGGCCTGTATCATCATGCGCTGCTCGGCCGGCAAGGCTTGATCGACCTGCTGGCTCATCATGTCTTTTAGCACCGCGTCGACATCCAGCAATTTTTTCAGTTTGTCTTCAATCTTGAATTGCGCAAGACTGGTTATAGCGGTTTCGCCCTGAATGATCTGGGACTGCTGTTCAAACTCATCCTGAACCGGTAAATTACGCCGCTGCTCACGCAGTATTTTGCCCAGGACTGGGCTCAATCCCGCCAGACTGATTTTCTTTTCGGCGCTTTTAAAGTCGGTTTCAATTTGACTGGTTTGAGCGTCCACCCTGGTTTTTTGCTCGGCATATTGTTCGATTTTGGCAGTAATATCCTGTAAATCACGACTGTATTGGCTATTTTCCCGCGTACTTTCCTGAATAAGGACATGCTTGCCGGAAACCGCTTTTTCCGCCTGACTGAGCGCATCCTGCATTTGTTTCGCTTCCTGTTGCCGCAGCTCAAAAGCAAGGCTCTCGATTGCAGTAACGACAGGACTTAACGCCGCCTTTTGCATGTCCAGCAATTGAAACTGTATTTTAAGCAATTCGACCCGCGCAGGATTGCTGATCGCGTCAACATCGAGCATTTTCAGCTCAGCCGTGCGCGAATCAATCAGCGTTTTCAACTGCACTTGCCGAGCTTCGGCTTCCAGCTTTGAGCCCGACTTGCCGACCGGTATTGCCAGTTTTTTCTGTGCCGATTCCAGATCTTGTTGTGCAGCCAGTATTTCTTCGCGGATCAGCTGCGGACGGCTGTTTTGCACAGCCAATTCGTCCTCAAGTTTTTTGATCTGCTCATCCAGAGTGCTGACCTTGCCTTTCTCAAGAATAAGCCGCTGTTCAAGTTCCTCGACCGGTATCCGGCTAAAGTCTTCCTGCTTTTGCTTGGATAGTTTTGAAGCAGCCTGCTCAACTTCCTTTTGCAGTCTTTTGGTTTGCTCCGGCGCCTGCTTGGTTGCCGTCTTAAAGGTCGACGCCTGGGCTTTAAATTTTTCGACATTGCTTAAGTTGTCTTGCGCCGCTTGATAAATAGACAGCAACTTTGATTTAGTCGCCTCATCCAACCCTTCACGGGTATTGATCGCCTCTATTTTGGCTTTTAGCGTGTCTTGATTAATTTGAAACGCGGCGTTTTTTTGTCCAATATCCGGCGCAGTGCTTTTAGCCCATGCTCCGGTTGAGCCCAAGACGATACTCAGTAATAAAAACAGCAAGGGATGGCTCTTTGATCGAGCGGCAGGGAAATTAAGGATTTTCATAGCTTATGCAGAATACAACCGGTAATGAATGACACCGACATTGTAAACTGTTTTTGTCGGTTCCCCAGCAGGGAGAGACTGTAAAGTTAACTTTGGACGATAGAGCACAGCTGACACTGATTGAGCGAATGAGGTCTTCTTTAGTTTGGATTTTGGCGTCAAGCGGCTACACTTCTCCTCTATATTTATCAAAAATCAACAACCATCGGAAATAAGGCAAAAACAATGGGGGCTTATCAACATATCTTACTGGCTGTGGATTATTCCGAGCAGAGCAGCACGGTTGCCGAAAGAGCAAAGCAGTTAGCCGAAAAATATCAGGCTAAATTGAGCCTTATTCATGTGCTGGATAATATTCCCATGCCCGATACCGGTTATGGAACCGTGATCCCTCTTACCAAGGATTCAGGATATGAACTGCTTGAAGCAGAGAAAGCCAGGTTAATTCAGATTGGCGATCAGTTAGGTGTAGCGCTGGCTAACTGTTGGATGGTCTGGGGTGCGCCTAAGCAGGAGATTGTCCGGCTTGCCGAGAGGGAACAGATTGATTTAATCGTGGTCGGCTCCCATGGACGGCATGGCCTGTCGCTATTGTTGGGTTCAACGGCAAATAGCGTGCTGCATTACGCCGACTGCGATGTGATGGCAATACGTATAATTTAAAACACTGGAATATATTAAGATGATCAACAATTCCTCCAAAGCGCGGTAGGATGGGGAGATCGCAGTGAAACCCATTGCAAAGCTAAAAAATTTTGATGGGTTTCGTTATCACTCTCGGCAACTGCTCAAAGCACATGGATGTGCTGAATGCAGGAAATGCCTGGAGCATTTTCCTGCCTGCGTCGCCTAAAGCGCCTACTGTTGGTGCTCTACCTCCTGCATCCATACAAGTCGTACCCATCCTTCACTAACCCATGCTATCTACCCTAGTCCGCTTCTCCATCCGCTTCTACGGCATCGTCATCGCGCTTGCCCTATTGATCCTGCTCTACGGCGGCTACCGCTTCGCCACGGCGGGTCTGGATATTTTCCCGGAATTCTCTCCCAAACAGGTCATCATTCAAACCGAATCGCCCGGCCTTTCTTCGGAACAGGTTGAGGTGTTGGTGACTCAGCAAATCGAAACGGCAGTCAGTGGCTTGATCGGCATGAAATCGGTGCGCTCGGAATCGATCCAGGGGCTGTCGATTATTATCGCGACTTTTGTCGAAACCAGCGATGTGTACCGCAACCGCCAGCTGATCAGCGAACGGCTAACCACGTTGGCGGGACATTTGCCGCTGGGCATTACGCCGGTTGCGATACCTTTGTCCTCGTCTTCGGCGACGGTGTTGACCATCGGCTTGAGCCGCGATGCGGCCACCGATTTAATGGCTTTGCGCAGCCTGGTTGACTGGACGATTGTGCCGCGCTTGCGGGCTGTTCCGGGCGTTGCCGATGTCAATGTGTTCGGCGGCGACATTCAGCAGCTGCAAATTCAGGTCGATCCGGTGCAACTGCATCGCTTTAACCTGACGCTGGAGGACATTATCAAGGCCGCCTCACAGGCCGGAAATATTCAGGGCGGCGGTTTTATCGAAAACAATAACCAGCGCTTCACTTTGCAGGTGACCGGCCAGCCGACCACACCAGAGCAGTTCGGCAAAATTCTGGTTAAGCGGGAGCAGGGGCGCAACGTTACCTTGGGCGAAGTTGCCACGATTAAATATGCGCCGGAACCACCGATTGGCGCGGCGCAAATCATGGGCAAGCCTGGCATCGTGATGATGGTGATCGGCCAATATGGAGCCAATACTTTGTCGGTGTCCCGGCAGGTCGAGCAGACGCTGAAAGAATTCGAGCCACTTTTTGCCAAGCAGGCGATCAATTTCCACTCGCATTTGTTCCGCCCCGCCGATTATATCGAACGCTCGCTGTCCAATCTGTCCGGCCATTTGCTGATCGGCGGCCTGTTCGTACTGATTATCCTGTACCTGTTTTTGTTCAATTTCCGCACCGCGTTTATTTCCGCGTTGGCGATTCCGGTGTCCTTGGTCGGCGCGGTGATCGTGCTGCTGGAAACCGGAGTTAATCTCAATATCATGGTGCTGGGCGGGCTTGCCATCGCGTTGGGGGAAGTGGTTGACGATGCAATTATCGATACCGAAAACATTTTCCGGCGCTTGCGCGAAAACCGTTTGTTAGCCCAGCCGCTGCCGGTTGCCGGTGTGGTCTATAGCGCCTCGCTGGAGGTGCGCAGCTCGGTGGTTTACGCCAGCTTTATCGTCGCGCTGGTGTTTGTGCCGCTGTTGACTCTGAACGGTGTGGCCGGGCGCTTGTTTGCGCCGCTGGGCTATTCTTATATCCTGGCGATTTTAATGTCGCTGCTGGTGGCGCTGACCTTAACCCCGGCGCTGTGTTATGCCCTGCTCGGCAACGCGGTGATCGCTAATGACGATCCGCCGCTGATCAGGCGCATCAAGCCGCTTTACAAAGATTTGTTAAGCACGGTGTCCAGGCATTTCAAGCCGGTGGTTATCGGCAGCACACTCGTTTGCCTGTCCGGCTTGCTGGCGTTTTTCAGCCTGGACAGCAAGTTCCTGCCCGAGTTGCGCGAAGGCCATTATATCGTCCATACCACCAGCATTCCCGGCACGTCGTTGCAGGAGTCGATACGAATCGGCAGCAAGCTGACCGAACAGTTTATGGCGATTCCCGGCATACAATCGGTATCGCAATGGGCGGGCAGGGCAGAGCGCGGTGCGGACACTTACGGCAGTCATTACAGCGAGTATGAAGTCCGGCTGGAGCCGATGTCGGGCGCGGAACAGCAGCAGATAATGGACAGGCTTCGGGCGATTCTGGCCGATTTCCCCGGTATTTTATTTGAAGCCAACACCTTTTTAACCGAACGGATCGATGAAACCATTTCCGGCTACACATCGCCGGTGGTGGTTAATATTTACGGCAATGACCTGAACAAGCTCGATGCCAAAGCGCAGGCCATCGCCGGGATTATGCGCGACATAGACGGCGCGACCGATGTGCAGCTGCGCTCGCCGCCCGGCACGCCGTTGTTGCAAATCAACTTGAATCTCGACCAGCTCGGCTTCTGGGGCGTGTTGCCTGCGCAGATTGTCGATACCTTGCAGGCCGCTTACGAAACCAGGGTGGTCGGCAAAAACATCCAGGGCAACCGAATCTACAATGTCGCAGTGACCTTGTCGCCAGAGCTAAGGCAGCAACCCGAATCGATAGCCAAACTGCCGATCAGAACCCAGGACGGCACCATGATCACGCTGGAGCAGGTCGCGGAAATCAGGCATTCGGCCAGCCGCTACAACATTCTGCATCAAGGCTCGCAGCGGCGGCAAACCGTGACCGGCAATGTGCTCGACCGGGATCTGGACGATTTTATGGCGGAACTTAAACAGCGGGTGCTAAAGGAGGTTCCGTTCTCTACGGACATTTATCCCGAGTTCACCGGCGCGGCGGTTGAACAGGCGCAGGCGCGCAAAGAATTGATCCTGCATTCGTTGCTGGCCGGAGCCGGGGTGCTGATTTTTATTTATATCGCCATCGGCAGCATCCGCCATGTGCTGCTGACGCTGGCCAACCTGCCGTTTGCGCTGATCGGCGGGGTTGCCGCCGTGGTGTTGACCGGGGCTACTCTGTCGGTCGGTTCAGTAGTGGGCTTTGTTACTCTATTTGGAATTACTGTGCGCAACAGCATCATGCTGCTGTCGCATTACCGACATTTGGTTGAAGTCGAGGGGAAAATCTGGAATCTGGACACCGCCATTCAGGGTGCGCAGGAACGCTTGCCGTCGATCCTGATGACCGCACTGGTCACCGCGTTGGCGATGTTCCCGATAGCGTTCAACAGCGATAATCCGGGACGGGAAATCATGGGGCCGATGGCGGCGATTATTATCGGCGGCTTGGCTTCCTCAACATTGCTAAACTTATTGTTACTGCCCGCTATTTTGCTGCGTTATGGAAAATTTAACAGCCAAATTGATACCGATAGATAAAGACACGCAACAGGACTGGGTTGCAAACGCCATCCCGCAGAGTTCATGCGTAGAGATAACATCCCTGACAACCCACCGTTTCGGCGAGTAAGACCTTCCAGGTTTTAAAAAACATGGAAGGTCTGGCACAGTTGTCCTAGCCATATCCGCGCTAAAACTCTTCCCAGTCATCGTTGGTAGCCTGTGGGATCGGTTTAGGTTTGACGGCAGTTGAATTTTTGTGCCAGTTATCAAGCGCCAGCTTGGGAACCAAGCGTGCTTCTTAAGCTAATGGCAGTGGCAGATCACGCTACAACCCCATCATCAAACTGCTGCCATGCTTTTTCAGCCAATGCCTTCGGCTTTGATAATCCGGCAAATGTTCGGCGACCAAGGCCCAAAAATGCGCGGAGTGGTTCCTGACTTTAATATGGCAAAGCTCGTGTACTACGACGTATTCCAGAACTTCTGGCGGGGCGATGATTAATAGCCAGTTGATATGGATGTCGTTATTAATGCCGCAACTGCCCCAGCGGCTTTTTTGGGTTTTAATTTTAATGGTCTGGGGAAACAGCTGCCATCTTTCCGCATGATGGTTTACCAGCTGTTCCACTTGGCAAAGCGATGCCTTTTTCATCCAGCGGATTAATGCCTCCCTGATTTCGGCATCGTGGTCTTTAACCATCAATGCGTCGGGGACATGGGCAATGAATTCCCCGAAAAATTCTATTTTTATCCGTTTTAATTTTGTCGGCCTTATTGCCAATGGGTACGTTGCTCCTTGATACGGAATTTTTGCGCCATGCCCGTAAACAGACGGTGCCAATTTTATATACTGCTGACTTTTAGCTTCGATTTTAGCCAAGGCCTGGATTATCCACTGCTGCTTAGCCAAGACAAATTGGTGGATTTTATGCTCGACGACTTTTGTCGGCGCGACCACTTCGACTTTACCGGGTGTCACGATAATCCGCGTCTGCGTGGCCCTTGGACTGCGCCGGATATGGTAAGAAAATGGCAGGTTAAGAATGACGGCTCTCTCTATTGATTAGGAATTTAGCAAAAAAGGCGCGCACGGCACACGCCCTACTGATTAATCATGTGTGTCGCCAATTGCTGCAAAGCTTGGCTTAAACTTTCCCTTAACTTCGCGTCCATGGCCGTTTCAATAAGAGCTTTATTCATGCACATCATCCACTGATCCCTTGCATCGGTGTCAATCGCAAAGGGAAAATGCCGCTGCCGCAACCTTGGATGCCCGTATTCCTGCACAAACAAGTCGGGGCCGCCGAGCCAACCTGACAAGAACTTGAATAGCTTGGTGCGCGCATCCGACAAATCCGCCGCATGCATAGCCCTAATGCCAGCGGCTTCCGGCAACGACTCCATAAAGAAATAAAAGCGCTCAACCAGGCTGAGTATTGCCGCATCTTCGCCTATCAGTTCATAAGGCGTGTTGTGTCTATTTTCTGTCATAATCGGGCACCGTGAAAAATCATTCTTTCAATACTATGATATTCTACTCAATATTCTTACCGATACCGCCAAACTCTTGTAAGATTTAAATCGACACCTTTTTTGTTAACCGCTTATTTTTCAGGAATCCAAATAAAATGAGATTAAATACTGCTATTTCACGCCCAGAAGCCAGTGTTCTGGCAACCAATAAAGTGTTGAGAAACACCTACCTGTTATTGTCGATGACCTTGATGTTCAGCGCCCTGACCGCAGGTGCGGCAATGGTTCTGGAGCTGCCGCATTTTAGCCCTATCATCACCCTGGTCGGTTATTTCGGCCTGCTATTTTTAACCACCAAATTCAGCAACAGCAGCTTAGGGATCGTTTTTGTTTTTGCCTTGACCGGTTTTATGGGCTTAACGCTCGGCCCCATTTTAACGATGTACATTAAGGCATTCAGCAACGGCCACGAATTGATCATGATGGCATTGGGCGGCACCAGCGTCATTTTCCTGGGGCTTTCTGGCTATGCTTTGACCACACGCAAGGATTTCAGCTTTATGGGTGGCTTCCTGATGGTGGGCGTGCTGGTGGCGTTTCTGGCTGGTCTTGGCGCACTGTTCTTTTCAATACCTGGTTTGTCGCTGGCGGTATCGGCCATGTTTATCCTGCTGATGTCCGGCATGATTTTATTCCAAACCAGTGCAATCATTCACGGCGGCGAAACCAACTACATCTTGGCGACCGTTTCTTTATACGTGTCCATCTTCAACCTGTTCCTGAGCTTGTTGCAATTACTCGGCGTATTTAGCGGCAAAGAATAAATCCGTCGATCCCACAAAAAAGCCCGGCTAACTGGGTTAGCCGGGCTTTTTTATGCGTTTCCTTTTGTATCTATTCAGCATCAAGCTGTGCCTAAGTAATGGATCAAAAGTTGTTTAACAATCTGTAGGAGCTACCTGCCTGCAGGCAGTGTGAGTTCCCACGCAGATGCGTAGGCCGGAATAAGACTGCCCAAGCGTAGCGCAGGCAGCGTTTCCGGCACGGTGCGCCGGAAACGCCGGTTTTCGCTCCCGCTCAAACCGGCTTATTCCGGCCTACGACTGTAGCAGGGTTTACTCGACATGCTCACTCATGAATCCCCCCCGCCTTCTCCTTATCCACCTTTTTCAAAAAAGGCGCAACCACCAGCGAGGCGGCAAACATCACTGCGATCACCTGAAACAGGTGATTAAAAGTCATCACCTCCGCTTCCCGAAAGGCCAGTCCAGTGAGTTGTTTTAACGCGGCCAAGTCAGGATCAGGCATATTCATTTGCTGCATCGACGCGGTTAATTCTGCCAACATGTCCTGCGCCTGATAGCTCGTTGCGGTCACCGATTCGCGCAACCTTGCATAATTGACCTTGGTCAGATAAATCATTTGGGTGTTGGCGATAGCTAGGCCGATTGCGCCGCCCAGGTTGCGCATCAGATTATAAAGTCCGCTGGCGTTTTTGATTTCTTCGACCGGCAATCGGCCTAAGGTTAGGGTGTTGATCGGCAAAAAGCACAACATTACAGCAGTACCCCGGATCGCCTGCGGCAAGAAAAACTCCCAATAACCGGATTCGGCGGTTAAATTGCCATTCATCCATGAACCCAAGGCAAACAAGCTAAATCCCAGGCATAGCATCCAGCGCAAATCCATTTTCTTTTCCAACGGCCCGGCTATAAATGCCGAAACCAATTGAAACAAACCGACCACCATTAGATAGTAGCCAATTTGCAGACTGTTAAGGCCTTTAACGCTGGACAGATAAATCGGCGTTAAATAAATGATGGTATAAAGCCCCACGCCCAGCACAAAGCTGTAGCCGCAACCGACCGCGAAATTGATATTACGAAAGGCGTAAAGGTCGATAATCGGGTAAGGATTTTTTAATTCCCAAATCAGCATGACGATGCCGCTGACGACGGCGACAATCGTCAGCGCGACTATCAGTTGGTCTTCAAACCACTGTTTACTTGCGCCTTCTTCCAACACGAACTGCATGCTGCCTAAGAAAACGGCAATCAGGGCGATGCCGACAAAATCGATAAGCTGCAACAGCGCCCAGTCGGGACGGTCAATGTCGAGATACTTCCACACCATGACACAAACTATGATGCCGGGAATGATGTTGATCAAAAACAGCAATTGCCAGCTGTAGGTTTCGGTCAGAAAACCGCCCAGCACCGGGCCGATGGTCGGCGCCATGGTCACAATCAAACCGAGCACGATGGTCATGGCCGGTTGCAAGCGCGGCGGGAATAAAATAAAGATCACGGTAAAGGTCAGCGGAATCATCGCGCCACCGAGAAAACCCTGCAAGCAGCGGAACACGATCATCGACGGCAGGTTCCAGGCGAATGCGCACAGCAAGCTGGCCAAGGTGAAGCCGCCCGCCGAGATGACATATAAATAGCGGGTCGAGAATACCCGACCCAACCAGCCGGACAACGGAATAATGATGACTTCGGCAATCAGGTAAGAGGTTTGCACCCAGGCGATTTCTTCCTTGGTGGCGGACAGTCCTGACTGGATTTTTTGCAAGGAGCTCGCGACGATCTGGATGTCCAGCACCGCCATGAACACGCCAATCGCCATGCTGAAAAAGCCGAGCCATTGGCCCAGGGTTAGCGGTGTTTCTGTCTTTTCCACGAATTAATGCACTTTGACTTTAACTTCAGCCGACAAGCCTGGCCTCAATAACTGAATATTCTCAGCCAAATCGAAGACTATTTTTACCGGCACCCGGCGCACAATTTTAGTGAAGTTGCCGGTGGCGTTTTCCTCAGGCAGGATGCTAAATTCCGAGCCGCTGGCTGGTGAAAAGCTGTCTACTGTGCCGGTCAAATTAAGATCGGGATAGGCGTCTACTTTAATCGTAACAGGCTGCCCTAAGCGCATGTGTTGCAGCTGGGTCTCCTTAAAATTCGCCTCCACCCAGATTTTGCTGTTTTGCACTAGGGAAGCCAACGCAACGCCAGGGCGAACCAGCTGCCCGACTTGCACGCCACGATTGCCGATAATGCCGTCTACCGGCGCTTTGACCTGGGTATGTTCCAAATCGATTTGCGCTAGACTCAATTGCGCTTTGGCATTTTCCAGCTGTGCTTCGTTTTCGGTGATTTCAATATCGAGCGTGGTCAACTGGTTATGTTCAGCGTTGGCTGAGGCCTGCGAACCTCTTAATTCAGCCGCCGCCTGTTTGGACTCCGATTGCACTTTATCCAGCGATTGCCTGGCCGCCGAACCGCGGTCGATCAGGTTCTGAAAACGCTGCAAATCCTTTTGGATTTGCTCACGCCTGGCCTGCACCGCCGCTATATTGGCAGCGGCGGTTTCGATATGCGAGTGCTGAGAGATTTTCATTGCCCGCAACCGTTCAATGTGCGCTATAGCCGCACTGACATTGGCCTCGGCCTGAATGACTTTGGCCTGATAATCCCGATCGTCAATCATCACCAACACATCGTTTTGCTTGACCGGCTGATTATCGTTGACGGCTATCTGCGTCACATAACCCGAAACCCTGGGACTGATCAACACGATATTGCTATGCAGATAGGCGTCGTCGGTGCTTTCGTAATGCTGGCGATCCACCAGCCAATAACCTGTGCCTGTGACTAAGGGAATGACGATCAATAAAATCAGTAAAACGGAGCGGAAGCGGGGCATAATTGGCCTTGATAAACTAAACGGTTTAGTTTAGTCTAACTCATCGTTGCGGTTTTACGCAAAAACAAAAATGAAATCACCACGAAGAAAAGACTATCAATTGTGCATCGTTCCCACGCCGGAGCGTCACTGCCATAAGTTAAGGATTTAATATGTTGTGGGCGCGAATTTATTCGCGCTTTTTAAACTTGTCTAGTTCCCACGCGCTGCGTGGGAATTCATGCTGTCCGCGCTGCGGTCTACCTCTCAACGCAGCGCGTGGGAACGAGGTAAGGTCTAACTCGCAATGCTCTTTCGGGACGGGGGCAATATGCTCCGCCCTGCCCTTGCAGTCGTTCGTGGCGATTTCTTGCATCATTCCCACGCTCCGGCGTGGGAACGATAAGCCTCACTATTAAATTCAACAAAAATGACTTCAGAACCCATTGATCCCAAGCGACAGGCAATTCTTGACGGCGCGACCCGCATGTTCCTGGCGCACGGCTACAGTAACACGAGCATGGAAAAAATCGCTCAGGCCGCACCGGTTTCCAAGGCAACGCTGTACAACCATTTCGACAGCAAAGGCGCTCTGTTCGCGGCAGTCATTTCCGGCCTTTGCGGGTCTTTATTGCAAACTATGACCCAGGTGACTATCGAGTCGGGCGATGTGGAAAACAATCTGACCCAAATCGCAACGTCTGCTGTGGATTTGATTTACGCCGAAGACGCCTTGGCCATTTACCGGCTGGTGGTAGCGGAAAGCTGGGGCTTCCCGGAACTGGGGCAAATGTTCTATGCCAGCGGCCCGCAAACCGTATTAACACAGCTAGAAGATTATTTCCGGCGCTTGAATGCCAGCGGTAGCTTTAGTATTGTTGATCCTGTATTCGCGGCAGATGCGTTTTTCAGTATGCTCAAAGGCGATCTGCATTTGCGCTGCCTACTGTCGAAAACCCTGCGGCCTTCCGCAGACGAGAAAAAATACCTGATCTCGCAGGTCATCGCTTTTTACATGCGGGGCGTACTCCATGCTGACTGTTAAAAAGTATTTGATCGGCATGTTGATGGCTTTTTCTGCCACCGGAGCTGGCGCGGAAACGCTGGAAGATGCCTGGGGCATGGCCATCAATAATAACCACCGGATCAAATCGGCAAAGGCCGACACCAGCGCTTCCGAACAGCAGCTGCAATCGGCGCAGGGCCAGCGCTTGCCCGACCTTAACGTGAGCAGCGGTTACACCCAGTTTAGCGAAACGCCGGCGGCAAAAACGCAAATAGCCGGGGAAACCGCCCAGTTCATCACTACCCAGGCCGGAAGCCTCAAAGCCCAGGCGATTGCCTCGGTGCCGATTTTTACCAGCGGGCGTATCAGCCATAATATCGATGCCGCCGAAGCCTCTTTGCAAGCGGCCCAATCCAATGAAAGCGCCTCGGTATTGAATATCAAAATGCAAGTAGCGGAAGCCTATGTCACGGTATTGCGCATGGAAAGCGCCGTGCAAGTTGCGCAAAGCCATATCGATAGTTTGTCCGCGCATAACAAAGATGTAACTGATCTGTTCGGCCAAGGCATCGTCGCGCGCAATGACGTATTGACGGTCAATGTGGAACTGGCCAATGCCCAACAGTTGGTCGTGCAGGCAACCAACCGACTGGACATTGCCAGGGCTCGCTATAACCAGTTGCTGGACAGGAACCTTGCCGATGAGATTAGGCTGGCCCATCAGTTCCCGGACACTCCACAAGGAACATTAAGCGAGCTGATCAACGACGCATTGAAACAACGCCCGGAACTGGTCGCTCTCGCGCAACAAATAGAGTCGCTAGGCCAGCAGGCACAGAGTGTCTTAGCCAGTCTGTTGCCACAAGTCGCCGTTAATGGCGGCTATCAATATCAGGAAAACCGCTATCAGGCATTCCAAGGCATGTGGATGGCCAATGTCGGCATGGACTGGAAGCTATTTGACGGCAGTTCCAACCATCGTAGCGATGCGATTACCCGGCAAGCCATTTCCCTGAAAGAACAGCGCGACGACTTGTCCAGCATGATCGGCTTGCAGGTCAGGCAAGCTTGGCTGGATACTCAAGAGACGCAAAAACGCATCGCCGTGACTCAGCAAGCCATCGCGCAAGCCGACGAGAATTTAAAAGTCACCGCCGACCGCTATCAGCAAGGCCTTTCCACCAACACCGAGGTGCTTAAGGCGGAAGATTTACGCACCACGATGCACGATAATTTCAACAATGCGAATTATGATGCCGCATTAGCTACGCTGCATTTGCGGCATGCGTTGGGGGTTTTGTAATACCGGGTTATCCGTCTAACGCACAAATGTAGGCCGGAATAAGCCGGTTCGAGCGATAGCGAGAATAGGCGTCTTATTCCGGCCTACAGAGCTGTTTTAACAAAACCGGCTTCCCATTTAAGCCGGGACAGCCTAAGGTTAATCCGTTCGTGGAGCTTGTCGAACCATGAGCGATAGCAAACCGCCAATCAGCTCACAATATCCAGAATATACAAACACAAACAATCGGACATAAAAACCCCCCGCTTGGATAAGTCCGAGCAGGGGTCAGTTTGATCATCCCGATCAGGGTGGATTGCCTAGCGGCGAATCCACCTTACAGCCTTAGTCATGTAGGGTACGCTGCGCGTACCATTTTTCAATTACGTAACAAACTCAATAAGGTACGCACAGCGTACCCTACAGGGCTTAATGGCAGTGACGCAGCGCGTGCGAGGTGAATCAACAACGCTTCTTGAGAACGATGGCGGTACGGTAAGCGAGCAGACCTTCCAGGCTTTTAAAACCTGGAAGGTCTCGTGGGTAGGTTATTTTTTGCGAGTGACCTAAGGCGCGCGCGGCACGCCCTAAGTCTGCAGGACAAAACTTATCTGGATAGCTATACCACCTTTCCCCGTTCGTCCTGAGTCTGCCGAAGGATAAATGGGGGAAAGTGGTAAGTTCTTTCGGGTGATTCTGTCACACACCAATAAAACAGATGCGTAGAGTACGCTGTGCGTACCTTTTGGATTCGCGGCATACTTGAAAATGGTACGCGCAGCGTACCCTGCGGGGCTTAATGGCAGTGACGCAGTCCTGTAGGCCGGAATAAGCCGGTTCGAGCGACAGCGAGAATCGGTGTTTCCGGCAGACACCACCCGAATTCGCCGGAAACGCCACCTCGCGCCTGGATGGCCTTATTCCGGCCTACCCATTAATTCTTTAACGATTATTTAGGAAAGATGTCTATTAATTTCAACATCTAGCGGATGTCGCTATTTTTCACTGATTTTTACGATTATGTCTATTAGTTTCAATGCCCGTTCATGTCCCCGATTTACAAATCAAACGGCTCAACATCACCCGGTTTCCGAAGCATTTTATTCACTTCGTCAAGATGCAGCTCTTCCCCGACAATCATGTCCCGCGCATATTCCTCCAGCAGCACCGAAATGCCTTCAGTGGCTTTCAGCAGTTCAACATAGGCGGCTATCGATGCTTTCTCGTGCTCTAGGCTTTCCCTTAGAATATCGCCAATATCATGCTTGGCCGTTTCCAATAAAGGCCCGATCTTAAGCGAAGGATGTCCGCCCAATAATGTCACCAGCTCGCCCGCTTTATGCGCATGGACAAGGCTCTCGTCAGCATTGCCCTTAAGCCAGGAAACGATAGGAATACGGCCGTAGCCATACACCATCAGCGAGTAATGGGTATAGCGAACCACCCCTGCCAATTCAAGCTCCATAATTTTGTTAAGAATTTC
>JBCKWO010000040.1:0-18651 GCA_038922535.1 Methylobacter sp.
GCGTGGGAATGCAGCTCTCACGCTCCAGCGTGGCGACACGGGACGCTGGAGCGTCCAGTCCTGCATTCCCACGCTGGAGCGTGGGAACGATGCATGCAAGGGAACGATGCAAACCTGATTAGAAACATTCTTCAGATGAATACTCCACAGCCTTCAATTTACGGCTTTCCACTTAAACCGGGACAGATAACATCCCTTTGAGGGATGTTATCTGTCAGTTTCTCAGGTGTCTGCCGGAAACACCGATTCTCGCTGTCGCTCGAACCGGCTTATTCCGGCCTACAAGACTCAATCTTACCAACGGCGCCCCATCGCGCGTGCCTCAAGGCGCCACCACGACTTCGGCCTGCTCGTCAGCGCCATCGGTCTTGGCGAAAAGACTTAATACGGCGCCCGGCGGCGGGGCTGGGTTTGCCGGGTGTGCCGGCACGAGCCAGTCGCGGCTCTGGCCGGGCAGCACGTAGTCAGCGGCCTGCCGTGTCACCCAGGGTTGCGCGCTACCGGGCAGCGACAGCCTGAAATTGGAGATTTGGATATGGGCGTTACCCGTGTTGGCCAGACTGAGTTTGAGCTCGCCTTGCGGGGTGCGGGCCGCCTGCCAGCGCAGCACCGGCTGGGCGGCAAGCGCAGGCAAAACAAACACCGGAATGCTGATGCGCAGCGCTACCTGCAAGCCATTGAAATCGGGCTTGGGTGGCGGCGGCACTTCCTGCAGGAACAGGCGATAGCTAAGCTCACGCTGCGGATCGACCGCGCGCCGCAGCCCCACCCGTACGATCTGCGAGCCACCGACCGGCACGGTGAAAATGGGTGGGTTGGCCAGCACCTCCTTGGTTGAAGTGTAAATATCCTTGCCCTCCTGCTGTGACCAGCTCAGCACCTCCAGTTGCAGCACCGCCGGCTCCGTGCCGGTGTTGTGCACGGTGAGCGCGCCCACTGGCTGGCTGGCGGACAGCGTCGCGCGCACCGAGCTCACCTGAAAAGAGCCGGCGCTCGCCACGCCAGCTCCAGCCAACAAAAAAAACAGGCCGCAAGCGGCCTGTCCCAGTACTAGTGTCAGTACTCGTGTCAGCATTAGAACGTGACGGTGGCGGCCACAACGTCGGCGTAGCTGCCCACTGGCTTGGCTTGCCCTAGCGGGACGCGACCATAGACGACGAGGGTTGTTGACGTGCCAGTACCTGTAACGGTCGCCTTACCCGTTTCACTGGTATTTCCCCAAACTGTGCCGCCGACGTTATTTGAATAAAGGTGATAGGCCAAGAAATCAGAACCACTTTGCATGCGACGCAGCGGTACAGCTTCGGTTCCCATCGCGTCGAAGTTTCCCCTACTCAAAGTGACGTAGCCCGCTGCTGTGCCGGTGGTGCAGGTCGTGTTAACTTCGCCATTGCTGTCTAAGTTCTCAGCTTGATTAGCATAGTTGCCAAAGCTCACTGCAGTGGTGGTGATGGCGCAGTGAGCAACAATCACCGCAGTAACTGCCACGTCCGCGGTCTCGGTCGCGGCGTAACTGTTGATGCTAAGACCCGCTGCGGCGATTGAGAACGCCGAAACTATAGCGAGTTTAAGAGCGGTTTGTTTGAAATTGTGTTTCATGATACGTTCCTTTTTTTTAGAGGAGTAGCAGTTTCCTGCAAGGGCTTATTAATGTTTAAAACTCTAAACACTCGGTGCGCACTATACCCCCCCCAAAGTCAAGAAAAACATAAAATAAATATGGATTAAGCTTAGTATGGTTTAATCTCCGTAGGGTACGCTGTGCGTACCTTATTGGATTTGCCGCATGATTGAAATGTGGTACGCGCAGCGTACCCTACGAGAATTTGTAGGTCGGGTTAGCGATAGCGTACCAACAGTAGGCGCTTTTACGACTGCACGGACGCAGGAGGTAGAGCAATGCAGGAGCAATTGCCGAGGCGACCCGACATTTGTTGCTGATTGCGTCGGGTTACGCTATCGCTAACCCGACCTACGAATGATTTGTAGCTCCGTAGGGTACGCTGTGCGTACCTTATTGGATTTGCCGCGTGATTGAAATGGGGTACGCGCTGCCATTAAGTAGGTCGGGTTAGCGATAGCGTACCAACAGTAGGCGCTTTTAGGCGACCCGACATTTGTAGCTCCGTAGGGTACGCTGTGCGTACCTTATTGGATTTGCCGCGTGACTAAAATGTGGTACGCGCAGCGTACCCTACGAGACTTTAAATGGGTAGCCAACTCATTATTGGATGTCATTGAATTTCCTAAACACACGAATAGAGCGGAATGCTCTGCAATCAAATATCCTGATTCAATAGTTCAAAAATTCTAGCCATTGCACCTTGATTTTCCTGAACAAATGTCTTGCCCTTTTCAGCCAACGACGCACTGTATGCAGGATCTGCATGCAGGGCAATAATCGCATTGATTATTTCGTTTTCATTCTGACATTGTATTGCCGCATCCTGCCGCAGTACGCCTTCCGCTATTTCTTTAAAATTCGCCATGTACGGGCCAAACAAGACCGGCGTTCCGACTGCTGCGGCCTCAAGAATGTTATGTCCGCCGGCGGGTATCATGCTACCGCCGACAAATGCTACATCAGAAGCGGCATAAAGCATCTTTAACTCGCCCATCGTATCGGCAAGATAGACATCAATATGCTGGTAACAATCTTCGCCGGAAGTGCGCCTCACCACAGCCAACTGATAGTGCTCGCAGAGTTTTTTTACTTCGGTGAAACGCTCGGGATGTCTTGGGGCAATAACCAACAATAATTCGGGGATTTTTTGCTTTATTTTTTTATAGATTTCAAAAAATATGACTTCTTCATCTTTATGGGTGCTGGCAATCAACCAAACAAACCGACCGCCAAACAAATCCGCTTTTAACTGCAAGCCTTGTTCAGTCATTTCACTTGGAACTTCAATATCAAATTTTATATTACCTAGCGTTCTAACTATTTCAGCTTTGGCACCCATAGCAACAAACCGATCAGCATCATCCTGTGTTTGCGCAGCAATCAACTTAACGCAGGCTAAAGCAGGATAAACAAGACCGGGGATTTTTTGATAACCCCTTGCCGACTTTTCCGATAAGCGGGCATTGATAATGTACAAAGGCACTTCATTTTTTCCGCAACAAGCAAAAAGGTTGGGCCAAATTTCAGTTTCCATGATGACGGCTATACGCGGTTTAAAACACTGCATAAACCGATTGACCGCACAAGGTATGTCATAGGGCAGGTAGACATGCTCCACGCTGTCCTGCATCACTGCTTTAACACGGGCAGATCCTGTGGGTGTTGTGGTCGTAATCAACAACTTTGCGTCAGGGTGCTGTTGCTGTATTTGCTTAACTAACGGAAATAACGCCTCCGCCTCACCCACTGAAACGGCGTGAAACCAAATGACATTCTGGGGAAATTTTGCCTTATAGAAGGCGAATCGCTCGCCCCATCTATGTCGATAGGCAGGCGCTTTAATACCTCGCCAAATCAGGCGAACTATTATGCAGGGGATTATCAGATAAAAAAGGCAGGAGTAAAAAACTCGCATAGTAAAAAGGTTCAAGACTGTATGCACAGCCTTGAACCTTTTACCTGTATTTCTTAGGCTTCAGCAGCAATTTTAATAGGCATTTTTACGACAACATCGGTATGGCAATGAATATCGATCTGGTATTCGCCGATTTGACGAATAACGCCCTGAGGCAAACGAATTTCATGTTTTGCAACCGCAACGCCTGCTTCGGTGATCGCGTCAGCGATATTCTGCGTGCCTATCGAACCAAACAACTTGCCTTCATCGCCCGCTTTGTGGGTAATGACAACCTGAAGCTTACTCAAAGCCAAGGCACGTGCTTGAGCCGCACTCAGCTTTTCAGCCGCCGCTTTCTCAAGTTCTGCGCGACGCGCTTCAAACTCAGCAATTTTAGTGGCTGTTGCAGCAACGGCCTTACCGTATGGGAGAAGATAGTTTCTAGCATAACCTGATTTAATGACGACTTTATCGCCCAGGCTACCCAAGTTTGCTATCTTTTCAAGAAGAATAACTTCCATCTTTTATTACCTCGTTTTTCGGATTTTATCCGGCTATTTTTATCGCCAAGGATGGTGTGTATGCCGCAAACCTGCCAGGAGCAGGTGCGGCGTACGCCATTAAGACGTGTGTTGATTTGAAATTTTATTTCGCAAGTTCATCCAAGTATCGCTCAGTCCAACTAAAGCAACCGGCAGCATGGCATGGGGTATCAAAAACAATGTCACATAAAACATCGGTACTATAAATCGACCCATTTTCTTTGAGGCAAATAGGGCATGTAATACTGCCGTTCCGGTATAGGTGTACAGCACAAACAGCAAAATAGTGATATTCCACGCTACCTCAGAAATCACACCAGAACTTAATGATGCAATAACGACCACTACAATACTGCCTATTGCCAGCCTGGGGTGTGTTTTTAATGACAGAAATTCCTGCCTAAAGCCACCGGGATTATAGAGCAAAGCCTGCCACCACCGACCCAGAAACAGGCCAAATAGCAACCCAAACACTGCCGCTGCCGCTACTATGCCGGTCATATAATGGGAAAGCATGTCCAAGGTATGCTGAATATCTTCAACAGGGGCATTCGGCGGCACCATCTGTGAAAGTATAGCCTTCCACATCACTGCCGACTCGGTATTATAGAGATAAAAGCCAACGACCCCCATAACACCCATCAATACCGCAATTTCAACCGCTAGAGATAAATATCGACCTTCTCTTAAGATGATTGAAATCAACCAGACAGGAACCCACAACACCATTCCATAAAGCAATACAATCTGGTAATTTCCTAACAGGAAAAAACCCATTACCGCCGCTACCGCAGTTGAACACGCCAAAACTATTAAGCCTTCCATAGCTCCCCGCCTTAAAGTGACGAGAGCAACCGAGGCCGAACTTACTATACTCACTGGAGGCATAATCAGCGACACCAAGGCAAGAGTCGCAGCCACTATCATGGCTTGCATCCTGCCCCGCATAATGTACTCCGCTAAAAAGCCCACTGATCGTCCAGCGCGTTATTTGTGAGCGTCGCAGAAAGGCAGCAAGGCAATAAAACGAGCACGTTTAATTGCAACACATAACTGCCGTTGATACTTAGCGCTGGTTCCTGTAATGCGGCTAGGAACTATTTTACCTGTTTCAGTAATGTAATCACTCAACAAATCCAGATCTTTATAATCAATCTGCGTTCCACCTTCTGCACTGAATCGGCAGAATTTTTTGCGTCTAATGTTACGTGCCATAATAATTCTCGTAAATCCAAGTGTTAAAAGTTTTATTCAGAAGTGATTGTGCTAGCATTAAGGTCTTCGTCGACAGCATTCGCCTCTGCAACCGCTACCGCTTCTCTGGCCGCCGCATCTTTGGCTCTTGATTCAGCTACTTTATTTTCTTCAGCTGTTGATGTGGCAATGACGGAAACTTCAGTAATGGCTGCTTTTTGCAATAATGTCATGCTCCGCAAAATAGCATCATTAAATCGGAAGCCGCTTTCTAATTCTTCCAAGGTAGCCTGATCGCACTCAATATTCATCAGCACATAATGCGCTTTATGAATTTTTTTAATTGGATAGGCCAGATGTCTACGACCCCAGTCTTCCAAACGATGGATCTTGCCGGATGCGGCTTCGATGGTTGATTTATAACGCTCGATCATCCCTGGAACCTGAGAACTCTGGTCAGGGTGGACTAAAAAGATAATTTCATAATGTCGCATAATTTTTCCTTTCGGTTAAGCCTCCCACCTCTATCTTAATAAAGATGGTAAAGCAAGGAGGAGCAGGACAGCCCCTAAGAACCGCGCATTATAAATGTTTTTTCAGCGATTGAAAAGCATAGCAGTCAAAAACGGCGTTATAACCTCTAGCAGAATCCATTAAATCACTCGACGCAATAAGCCGAAATTAAACTGAGAATCTGCTACGATTACGATAGCTGCCCGTGGGATTTTTCAGTCTATCTTCGGTGATTTCCTGCAAAAAACACCTAAGTGCTTGAACGAAAAAGCCACAGTTCATGAACATCAATGGCTATAGCGGAAATATTCAAACGAATATCTTAAAAATTAAGTTAGGATTTTGGACGCATATCGTGGCGACAGCGTGACCAAACGGGTGTTCGGGGAGATACCAGGGGAACACTGTGGCGCAAACGCTGGTGCGACCTACCGAGCGGCAGTTGCAGGTGGAAAACAAACTTGTCGATCTTAAGCTTGATCTGCGGCAGTACGTTTACCGGGGACAGGTGCAGTTGACCAGCGCCCGTTTATATCAGGGACAAACCACCAATTTTCGCACCCCCGGCAGCGGCTTTGCTCATGTTGTGGTGGTTCCCGACGGGGGCGAATAAATTCGCCCTCACCCATTGTGCAACTTAATCGAGAATCAGATGCTTTAAATATTCCCGAAAATCGTCCTTTAACTCTTTATGCTGCAAACCGTATTCAACGGTTGCCTGCAAATAACCGAGTTTTGCGCCGCAGTCATAACGCTTGCCTTTAAACTCATAGGCTAACACCTGTTCGTCATGCATCAATGACGCGATAGCATCGGTCAGCTGGATTTCTCCGCCTGCACCGCGCTCTGTTGTTTCAATCTTGTCAAAAATTGCCGGGGTTAAAATATAGCGTCCGACTACGCCGAGATTTGACGGTGCGCGTTCAGGTGCCGGCTTTTCAATAATCATTTCGACCTGACCTATCGATGGCGATATTTCCTTGGTTTTGACGATGCCGTATTTGTCGGTTTCCTGTGGATTTACTCGCTCTACGCCTAAGATGCTGCACTGGTTTTTATCGTATTGTTTAACCATTTGCGCCATGCAGCCCTCACCATCATCGCTATTTGCAATCAGGTCATCGGCTAGGATAACGGCAAACGGTTCATTGCCGACGGCAGACTTGGCGCAGAGTACCGCATGACCCAGTCCTAATGCTTCAGGCTGGCGAATGAACACGAATGACACATTTGGCGGCACCATTCCTCGGACCATTTTTAATATTTCAGTCTTGCCGCGGATAGTCAGCTCATTTTCCAACTCATAAGCTTTGTCAAAGTGATCCATGATGACGTTTTTGGTTCGGCCCGTTACGAATATCATCGTATCAATACCCGCCGCTACCGCCTCTTCAACGCAATATTGAATCAAGGGTTTGTCCACAATCGGCAGCATTTCCTTGGGACTGGCTTTGGTGGCAGGTAAAAATCGGGTTCCGAGACCCGCAACCGGAAAAACTGCTTTTCTTATTTTTTGATTCATCTTAAGTCTACTCGACAATACAGATCATTAAAAATCAAATGTTGGGGCAGCATTTGATCATCCCTGCCCTTTAATGGGCGATTTATTTTAAGCTTTTTCTGAACTTAAACTCTATTTATCTTTGCGATTATCCTGGAGCTAAAAAGTCCTCAACCCGTGCCGTAAAAGCATCCGGTTGTTGTACATGCAGCCAATGTCCGGCATTGGCTATGGTACTGAAAGCCGCCTCCGGAAATAATAAGTTTATATCTTCCAGCTTAACGAAGTCTGAATCACTTCCCGCAATAAAAAAAGCCTTGCCGGTATAAGATGATAAATGATCGGCATTAGGAAAGGCGGCGATATGGTGCGCCGTACGCTGAAAAATATCCAGATCCAGCCGCCAGCAATATTTACCGTCTTTTAGAGCCAGATTCTGCAACAGAAACTGGCGATAACTCAACTCGGGTATGCGCGGCGCAAGCAGCGTTTCGGCGTGTTTTCGGTTGCTGATTTCAGCCAACGGCAACGCTTTTAATGCCTGTACGGTGTTGTCGAAACTGTGTTTATAGCTGACCGGGGCAATATCGGCGACAATCAGTTTGTCCAGCCGATCCGACGCTGTCAACGCCAACCACATCGCTATTTTTCCGCCCATGCTATGCCCCAATAAGCTGGCTGTTTCCAGGCCGCGATCATCGACAAAGCGTAACAAATCCGCCACCATAACAGGATAGTCCATGACTGGATGATGCGACGATGCGCCGTGATTGCGCATATCCGGCACATAAACATGAAACTGTGCAGATAGTCTTTGGGCTACCTGCCGCCAGTTACGCGAGGAGGCAAAAAAACCATGCAGGATAATAAGCGGACTATTATTCGGATCGCCTAACTCCTCAAATGCCAGCTCTACCGTTTCCATCAGGCATAAACGAATAATGCGCCCATCAAGCCGCCGAAAATCCCGCCCCAAACCACCAGCCAGCCCAAATGCTGACGGATGATGGCTTGAACCATTTCCTTAACCAGTTGCGGGGTCAACTCGCTCAAACGCTTATCGATCACCGTTTCGATTTTACCAACAATATCGCCACCGATTTTGTGTGCATCCAGGCCTTGCTTTAATGCGGCTTTAAACCGGTCGGATGCGACCATTTCGGTCAGGGTGATTTTCATTTTTTCGGTAAACGGTTCTTTTAACGGGGTTAGCGCCTCGACGCCGCCCATCATCGCCATCATGCCGCCGAAAGACGAGCCCATGATCGACGACACCAAACCTTCATAAATCTTGTCGTAATCGACCGCATTCAACAAAGGTTCCAGATTCAGGATGTCCCTGCCCTGTTGTTCCTCGGTTTCGATAAACTGTTCGATGTTATTGGCGGTAAAAAACTGCTGCATCATCAACTGCTTGATCGACAGCTTGAACTCTTCGAACCGCGCCGGTATGACGCCGGAACCGTATAAAAAAGGCACTTTCTCGAACAGCATGTAAATGGCCAGCCAGTTGGTGATGGCTCCTGACAGAGCAAAAAAACCGATGGATTTGATAAGTTCCGTTTGCACCGGGCTAACATAGCCGATAGCGATGACGACAACAGAGATAAAGTTAGTGACAAAGCTTTTGTTCAGTAGTTTTTTCATCGTTTCTTAATTAATAAATCGGTAATAGTGCCTTCGATCATTTCAGCCGAAAAGCCCAGGGTTTCAGCCAAGGTAGGATGTGCGTGTACCGTTAATGCTAAATCTTCGGCGCTGGCGCCCATTTCTAAAGCCAACACGGCTTCCGCAATCAATTCACCGGCATGAGTGCCGACGATGCCTGCGCCGAGTATGCGCCCGCTTTGTTTGTCGGTCAGCAATTTGGTCATGCCTTCTTTACGGCCTATGCTTAATGACCGACCGCTTGCAGCCCACGGGAACGCGGCTTTTTCATAAGCGATACCTTGGATTTTGGCAGCGTTTTCAGTCAAGCCCATCCAGGCGATTTCAGGGTCGGTATAAGCTACGGAAGGAATGGTCAGCGCCCGCCACTCCGTCATCATGCCTGCACACACTTCGGCGGCTATTTTGCCTTCATGCGAGGCTTTATGCGCCAGCATCGGGTTGCCGGTCACATCGCCGATTGCAAAGATATGCTTCACGTTGCTGCGCTGTTGTTTATCGACACTGATAAACCCGCATTCATCGACAATGACCCCGGCCTTGTCGGCATCGATCAGATGACCGTTAGGCCGCCTGCCCACTGCGACCAGCACTTTATCGAATAGGTCAGCTTCCGGCGCGGCTTTACCTGTATCGCCAGGGATGGCGTGTATGCCGCCAGCCAGTAGGGAACTGGCGCGGTCGAAACTGACTTTCAAGCCTTCCGGCAATGCTTCGATGCTTTTTACTTGGGTTTCAAGAAAAATATTGTCGTATTGTTTTTTAATCCGCTGCATTAACGGCCTGACCAAATCCTTATCACAACCTGGGATAAGCTGATCCTGCATTTCTACTACGGTGACCTTACTGCCTAATGCATGATAAACGGTCGCCATTTCCAGGACGATGATGCCGCCGCCGATAATCAGCAGTTTTTTCGGGATGTCCTCAAGCTTGAGCGCATCAGTGGAATCCATCAGCCGGGGATCATCATTCGGAAACGACGGTATTTTTACCGCTTGCGAGCCGACGGCAATAATGGCCTGAGTAAACTCGATAGACTGGATGTTGTCACCGTCTTCAACCTGCACTTCTGTATCGGATACAAAACGCCCGGCACCTTTGACAATCGTGATATTACGCTGCTTGGCCAATGCCGCCAAACCCACCGTTAACTGGGAACTGATGTTGTTTTTCCAGTCACGTAGCTTTTCCAGGTCAATGATAGGTTCGGCAAAACTGATCCCGGCAGGACTGATTTCTTTGGCCTCATTCAGCACGGCCGCCACATGCAACAAGGTTTTTGAAGGAATGCAGCCAATATTCAGGCAAACCCCGCCCAAAACCGAATAACGCTCGACCAAAGTCACTTGCTTGCCTAAATCGGCCGCACGAAACGCCGCAGTGTAACCGCCAGGACCACCGCCCAGCACCAGAACCTCTGTTTTCAATTGCACACCTTCAGTTAGAGTGATGAGGGTTTATCGACGCGCGATAAAAGGGAAGTATAAGACATCAAGCTTTAGCTGAGCTTTTTAATGCTGACGAATTTATTTTCTGAGGTCAATTCCATTTCAAAATAACCGTCGATGCCTTGTTTGGTCAAAAAATATTGAATCCTGCCTGCCGGAAAAGCAACTCTTCTGCCATCGTCGGCAACCACGGACACGTTTTGGCAACGCCTTGATAAACCTTAAGGTATTGGTCTATGACAGCTTTAGCGCAAAGCGGATATGTTGATGCTGGGGCATAATATAAAAGCCGGACTTAATGGCCGGCATAGTTTGATTGAATTAACGATTGTTTTGTAACGCTGCGATGCGCTCTTCCAATGGCGGATGGCTCATAAACAACTTGCTCACGCCGCCACCGTTAATGCCGAAGGCCGCCAATTGTCCCGGTAGATCTTCCGCTTCATGCCCACGCTGTAAGGCACGCAAAGCGCCGATCATTTTTTCGCGTCCGGCCAGGTTTGCACCACCGGCATCCGCCTTAAATTCACGGTAACGAGAGAACCACATGACCAGCATGGAGGCCAAAATTCCCAAGGCAATTTGAGCTACCATCTGGGTAACGTAATAGGCCGGGCCGTAACCGCGTTCGGTTTTAAATACCACGCGATCGACAACATGGCCGATGATAGTGGCGAAAAAATAAACAAAGGTGTTTACTACGCCCTGCATTAGCGCCATCGTCACCATATCACCGTTGGCGACATGACTGATCTCATGGCCGACAACCGCTTCAACCTCATCGGCACTCATGTTTTGCAATAGGCCGGTGCTGACCGCCACCAACGCGTTGTTTTTGCTCATGCCAGTGGCAAAGGCATTAGACTCAGGCGTCTGGAAGATGCCGACTTCCGGCATACCGATACCCGCCTGATGGGCTTGCTTAGCCACGATGTCGAGCAGCCATTGCTCGGTTTTATTTTGAGGTTGTTCAATAACATGTACACCCATCGCCCTTTTTGCAGACCATTTTGACATCGCCAAAGAAATAACGGAACCGGTCATGCCGATCACGGCCGACATAACTAACAGCGCATTCAGGTTAAGGTCTACGCCTTGAGCATCCAGAGTGCCGCTTAAGCCTAAAACATTAAAAATAATACTGACCACGACCAAGATGGCCGCATTGGTCGCCAGAAAAAGAAAAATACGCATCATGATTTGAGCCTTTTGATGAAGTTAAGGTTTGATTTATATGGGGGCTGAATAAATAAATTCAATCCGTTTTCAGGGTGCTAATATAGCTTAAAGTTTATTGATGGAGGGGTGTTTTGATGTCTATTATAAAAGCAATACTGTTTGCTTTGGTTTTAATTAATCCTTGTTTAGCCTTTGCGTTATCAAGCGATTATCAGGACGTTATAAAGCAACTGCATGTACCTGCTGGCTTCACCTTATCTATATTTGCCGATAATCTGCCCAATGCCCGCAGCCTAGCCTTGGGCGATAACGGCACAGTGTTCGTAGGCACGGGGACTGAAGGCGCGGTTTATGCTGTGCAAGACAGTAATGGCGATGGCATGGCGGATAAGCGTTATGTTATCGCCAGCGGTTTGTATATGCCCAACGGCGTTGCTTACAAGGATGATTCGCTTTTTGTGGCGGAAGTTAATCGTATTATTCGTTTTGACCATATCACGCAGTTATTAACCAACCCGCCTAAACCCGTTATAATTTACGATCAATTCCCGTCAAATCAGCACCACGGCTGGAAATACCTGCGCTTTGGCCCCCGATCATAAGCTGTACACATCGGTTGGATCTCCGTGCAATGTTTGCGAGCCTGAAAAGCCAATCTATGGCTCGCTGGTTAGGTTGAACACCGATGGCAGCGGCTTTGAGATTCTTGCCAACGGTATCAGAAGTTCGGTCGGTTTTGACTGGCAACCGGAAACCGGTGCCTTGTTTTTTACCGATAATGGTCGCGATTATTTGGGCGATGATTTGCCACCCGATGAACTTAATCAATGGACTGCTGCCGGGGAGCATTTCGGCTTTCCCTATTGTCATGGTGGTTACATTCCCGACCCCGAGCTTGCCGAAGATAAAAAATGCAGCCAATTTACTGCGCCGGTGTGGAAGTTTAGGGCTCATATGGCGCCGTTGGGATTGCGTTTTTATCGAGGCAAACAATTTCCCGCCGAATTCAAAAATCAGTTATTGGTGGCGGAGCACGGTTCTTGGAATCGATCTGAGCCGCAAGGTTATCGCGTAGCCTTGATAAAGCTCAAGCTAGGCAAACCCGTCTCGGAACAGGTTTTTATCGACGGCTGGTTAATCAAAGACGGCACGGTGCTTGGACGCCCAGTCGATATTCTGGAAATGCCGGACGGCAGCCTGTTGATTAGCGATGATAAACTCGGTGTCATTTATAAAGTTGAGTATAAGGGCAACCATGAATAAACAGTTTGAAATTTTAGCTAAGGACATCGTTTATCAGGGCTTTTTCCGCGTCGAAAAATACCGCCTTAAACATACCCTGTTTGGCGGAGGATGGAGCGCTGAAATAACGCGAGAGCTGTTCATGCGCGGCAGCTGCGTTGCAGTATTGTTATACGATCCCGATGCCGACAAGGTGGTGCTGATAGAACAGTTCAGAACAGGCGCGGTTTTAAATCCTGATAAAGCCTGGCTGGTGGAAATTGTCGCAGGAGCCATTGAGGAAGATGAATCTGCCGAGGAAGTCGCTTACAGGGAATCCCGAGAAGAAGCGGGCTGTGAAATTGAGCAATTAATGCTTATCAATGAATTTTATACCACGCCGGGCGGCTCCTCCGAGTGGATCAGCCTGTTTTGCGGCAAAGTAGACAGCGCAGGAGTGGGCGGTATTCATGGCTTAGACCATGAGAATGAAGATATATTAGTACGTGCGGTTGATTTTAATGAGACGTATCTGATGCTGGAAAACGGCGAGATAGCGTCGGCAATACCGATTATCGCCATTCAATGGTTGGCATTAAACAGACAAAAACTTAAACAACAATGGGGAGTATCAAAGAAGGGATAACGCTTTTTTTATTCAAAAACTGCAACACTAAAGCTCTGCGTCAATTTTACAGAGCTTCAACATAATAACAATTAATCGACTATCTTGCATTTGTTCCGCGAAGCATCCACGCGATCACGAAGCTCCTTACCCGGTTTAAAATGCGGCACATGTTTTTTCGATAAGGCTACAGATTCTCCCGTTTTCGGATTACGCCCCATACGAGGAGGACGCAAATGCAAAGAAAAACTACCGAATCCCCGGATCTCGATTCTTTCGCCGGAAGATAATGCCTGATTCATTTGTTCAATGATACATTTCACCGCTATCTCTACATCTTTCTGTGCCAGATGCGGTTGATGTTTGGCAAGTGCTTCAATTAATTCTGATTTTGTCACATTCTATCCTGAGAAAACAAATAAACACAAGGGGTATGTACTGATACATACCCCCCCATGGTTTTTATTTTTCCATCTGCTTAAAGATATCAGCAAAAGTAGGTGAAGCTACGTTCGTACTAACTGATGCTTGCGGAGAATGCTCTTTAATAGCATGAGTCTCGTCATCGCTATCTTTAGCTTTAATAGATAAGGAAATTGTTTTGCTTTTCTTATCTACACCGATGAATTTAGCTTCAACTTCATCGCCTTCTTTTAACAAGGTTCTGGCATCTTCAACGCGATCACGTTGAATTTCAGAAGCACGTAAATAACCTTCAACATGATCAGCTAAGGTGATAACCGCACCTTTAGCATCAACTTCTTTAACCGTTCCTTTTACCAAGCTGCCTTTTTCGTAAGTGGCCAGGAAGTTCTGAAATGGATCTTGTTCAAGTTGTTTGATGCCTAAAGAAATACGCTCACGCTCGGAATCGACAGCAAGAATGACAGTTTCCAGCTCATCGCCTTTCTTGAAGTCACGAACCGAAGCTTCGCCTTCTTCCGCCCAGGAAATATCGGACATATGAACCAAGCCGTCGATACCGCCATCCAGTCCGATGAAAATACCAAAATCAGTAATTGATTTGATTTTTCCTGAGATTTTATCGCCTTTGTTATGCGTTGCTGCAAACTCATCCCAAGGATTGGTTTTGCACTGTTTCATACCCAATGAAATACGACGACGATCTTCGTCGATTTCCAGAACCATGATTTCCACTTCATCGCCCAATTGAACGAGTTTAGAAGGATTTACGTTTTTGTTGGTCCAATCCATTTCAGAAACGTGAACCAAACCTTCTACGCCTTCTTCGATTTCAACAAAGCAACCGTAATCAGTCAGGTTGTTTACTTTACCAAATACGCGTGTACCGGCTGGGTAACGACGGGCGATGTTTTGCCATGGATCTTCACCCATTTGCTTCATGCCTAATGAAACGCGGTTTTTTTCCTTGTCGTATTTCAGAACTTTAACTTTAATTTCTTGACCGATTTCTACGCATTCAGACGGATGACGCACGCGTCTCCATGCCATGTCAGTGATGTGCAACAAACCGTCAATGCCGCCAAGATCGATAAACGCGCCATAATCGGTCAGGTTTTTAACCACACCGGTAACGACCGCACCTTCTTCCAGCGTTTTCAACAATTCTTCTCTTTCTGCGCTGTATTCTTTTTCTACAACGGCACGACGAGACAGAACGACATTGTTACGTTTTTGATCGATTTTTATAACTTTGAATTCCAGATCACGATTTTCTAGGAAAGTCGTGTCTCTGATTGGGCGAACATCAACCAATGATCCCGGCAAGAAGGCACGCAAAGCGCCAACAGCCACAGTGAAACCACCGCGAACTTTACCGTTAATACGGCCAATAATGGTTAGCTCTTTTTCAAAAGCATTTTCAAGTTCAGACCAAGCTTTGTTTTTCTTCGCTTTATCTCGGGAAAGAAGTGTAGCGCCAAGGCCATCTTCAAATAAATCAAGGGCAACTTCCACTATGTCGCCAATGGCAACTTCTAATTCGCCATCGTTATTTAGAAACTGCCATTTTGGAATGACACCTTCTGATTTAGAATGCGTACTGACGATGACCATATCGTTTTCGATATCGACAACCGTACCCATTAACATGGCGCCAGGGCGCATTTCAGTCTTGATTAGACTTTCTTCAAATAATTCAGCAAAGCTTTCGCTCATTTTCCATTCCCAAGCCTGTCGAAACAACAACAAGCCTTTTCTTTATCAAAGTTAAAAAAAGATCACACGCAAACAATTTTTGGTGACCACGTAAAAAATCCTTAACGGATTAAATTCAGTACTTCTTTAATAACAGCATCCAGCGTCATATTCGAAGAGTCAATATAAAGCGCGTTATTGGCCATCGCTAACGGTGCGGTCTTACGCTCCGTATCCCTGCGATCACGCTCTTCTATCTCGTTTGTTATCTGTACTAGGTTAGCATCAATCCCTTTTTCTATCAACTGTTTATGTCGCCTCTTAGCTCTTTCCACGGCGCTGGCGGTTAAAAATACCTTATATTCAGCATCAGGAAAAACCACCGTCCCCATGTCGCGCCCATCTGCAACCAGCCCCGGCAATACCCTGAAATCCTTTTGTTTTTGCAATAAAACTTGCCTGACTGCAGGGAGTACAGCAACAATAGACGCGGCATTGCCCGTGCTTTCAAGGCTTAAGTTAGCCGTTATGTCTTCACCATCCAATCTAACGACCAATTCATCATCGCAAGCAAATTCCAGCACCATTGTCTGAGCTATATCGACAACGGCAGCTTCATTTTCCAACTCCACCTGCTGTTTTAACGCTGCAATTGCCAGTGAACGGTAGATGGAGCCGCTATCTAGATAATTCCAGCCCAGTTTTTTCGCTACCGCCCTGCTAATCGTGCCTTTTCCTGCGCCGCTAGGGCCGTCAATAGTCAATACCGGAATCGTCACTCGACTTCCTTGCAAACAAGATCGAGGCCTAAGCGTTTTGCCAGGTCTTTAAACTCGGGAAACGAGGTATTCACATTTTCGCAATCATGAATAGTAATAGGCGCATCAGCACGCAATCCGGCAATTGAAAACGCCATCGCAATTCGGTGGTCGCCATGCGATATAACTTCACCCCCGCCTATAGCACCCCCTTGAATAATCATGCCGTCCTCGGTCGACTGAGCATCAACGCCCAATATCTGCAAGCCATCCGCCATCACCTGAATGCGATCCGATTCTTTAACCCTGAGTTCTTCCGCACCGGTTAACCGGGTTCGGCCTTCCGCGCACGCTGCGGCAACAAACAACACCGGAAACTCATCAATAGCCAGCGGCACTAGATGCTCGGGAATGTCTATGCCTTTCAGCGGACTGTAAATAACATGCAGATCGGCTACAGGCTCGCCGCCGACCATGCGCTCGTTAAGGACTTCAATGTTCGCGCCCATCAACCTAAGGATGTCGATAACCCCGGTGCGCGTAGGATTAACGCCTACATGCTTCAATAGCAGATCGGAGCCCGGCGCAATGGACGCCCCGACCAGGAAAAATGCCGCCGATGATATATCGCTAGGCACATCAATATCGGTAGCCGTTAAACTGCCTTCGGCGCTGATACTGACTTTATTGCCTTCTTGCTTCACCGGATAATTAAAGCCGGTCAACATCCGCTCGGTGTGATCGCGAGTCGGTGCAGGTTCGGTGACTGTGGTAACGCCTTGTGCGTACATACCGGCCAGCAGCAGACAGGATTTGACTTGGGCACTGGCTATCGGCATCGCGTAATCAATGCCTGTCAACTGTCCTGCCCTGCCGGTAATGTGCAAGGGTGCGGTACCGCGCTCGGTGGTTTTTATAGCGGCGCCCATGGCTGCCAACGGATCAGTGACTCTTTTCATCGGTCTTCCGGACAACGATTTATCGCCGGTTAATACCGAATTGAATGCCTGACCTGCCAATAAACCGCTCAGCAAACGCATCGATGTGCCTGAATTGCCCAAATACAAATCATTTTTAGGCGCTTTTAAACCGTGCTTGCCGACGCCGTGTATGGTTAACTCGCCATTGACCGGGCCTTCGATTTCAACGCCCATATCGCGAAAAGCTTGTAAGGTCGCCAGCGCGTCTTCCGCTTCGAGAAAACCTAAGACATGTGTAACGCCTTCCGCCAGCGAGCCCAGCATGATTGATCGATGCGACATGGATTTATCGCCGGGCACGCGTGCCTCGCCTTGTAGTTTTCCGCCGGGCTGCACCTGGAATATTATTGATTTTGACATATTTTAATTATTATCGAACTGGTCAAGAAAGCGTTGCCGTGCATTTCTGGCATACGTAAAGGTTTCAAAAAGTTGCTGGCTATCATTGGTTTTCAGAAAACGTTGTATTTTATCCAATTCCCCCTTTAACTGTTCAATTAAAGGGATGATTTCATCTTTATTGGCGGCGCAAATATCCTGCCACATAGTCGGGTCGCTGGAAGCAATCCGGGTGAAATCCCTGAATCCGCCGGCTGCATATTTAAAAATCTCACTCTGCTCATCCTTATGACCGAGCATATCAACCAACGCAAAGGCTAGGATATGCGGTAGATGACTGGTTGCGGCCAAAATGGCGTCATGATGCTTGGCATCCATGACCGAGACCAAAGACCCCAGCCGCTCCCAGAAGCATTGAATTTTTTGCACCGCTTCCGGTTGGGTGTTGCCGACCGGCGTGATAATCAGCCGTTTGTTTAAAAACAGATTATCGACCGAAGCCGTCACGCCGCTTTGTTCTGCACCGGCAATCGGGTGAGCAGGAACAAAATTATCCGGCACAACACCAAAAACTCGTTCCGCCGCAGCAATAACGCTGCCTTTGGTGCTGCCGACATCGGTATAAATCGCGTTATCCGACCATAAGGGTTTCAGCTGCGCGAAAATATAAGCAATGCTGGCAACAGGCGTAGCAATCACCACGCAATCGGCGTCCTGGACGGCTTTGTCCAACGCTAATGCATAGCTATCAATAACGCCCAACTGTAAGGCCGTTTGCAGGCAAGGTTCATCCTGATGCCGACCATAACCGACAATATTATTGCTTAAACCCTGTTTCCGCGCCGCACGAGCGATAGACCCGCCGATCAAGCCGACGCCGATAATGCACAGCCGGTCAAACATTATTTTCGGCAATCGCCCTACAGCGATTGAAGCCGCCCCTACAATTCCTTCGTGCGCTTCGTAGTGCGCTCATGGTGCCTGGATAACTTCAGTTAATGCCTGCAAAAACAGCTGATTTTCTTCCTGCGTGCCGATGGT
>JBCKWO010000041.1:0-18444 GCA_038922535.1 Methylobacter sp.
GTCTTATCAATGGACGTTAAAATGTTGGGCAACGAAAAAGTGGCTCTTCCCGACTTCGTGGGGTAGCCACTATGTAGTTAAGTAGTTAAGGGATGCGGAAATCACCAAAATACCCGTTATGGAGGTAGAAATGGAAAGCATACCCTTTGTGTGGGCGCGAATTCATTCGCGCAACGCGATTGAAATCGCGCCAACACCCGAAATATAGGTACTTTGAATAATTCCGTCTCCCTAAGTAGGTCGGGTTAGCTTATTGAGCGTAGCGAGATAACGTAACCCGACACTTCTGGCTTCGATGTGTCGGGTTACGCTACGCTAACTCGACCTACAGGGCTTGCAACGATTGCGATGGGATTAAAGCGACGCTGTCTTTAAAACAAAACGACAATTATCTGTTGGTGACTCAGCCCGCAAAAGAGTCCTCAAAGGAGTTTTATGAAAAAGGGAAATATAGCTGGAATGATAAAGGTCAGACCGTTGTTTTAACGCCGCGTACGGGAACAACCACCAGACACTATCGCATTGAAAATGAAGGGACGCTCATTCAGCTTAACGATGATGGAACACGAAAGGTCAATCAGTCGGATCGCTATACGTTGCAAAGAAGCGATAGGGTAAAATCGCGAGAGGTACATATTCACTAATGTAGTTAGTAGCATGTGCTGAACACAGTGAAGCGCATCAATCGCGAAGCCTGTAGGGCGTAATAGCCGTGTAGGGGGTGCATCGCACCCATTTCGAGATCTAATTGTATTGGGAAATTGATCTCTGAAATAGATTGTCCGTTGGAATGTTTTAAAATAACCATTTTGGTATTTGGAAATGGGGTGCGATGTACTGGCTATGCAAGTCGATGGCCGCATTGCAAGGCACGGGTTCAATTTACTCGGCAGGTGATGAATGGTGCTGGGTATGCTCTGGAGCTTCATCGTTACCATGTTCGCTTTTCTGGGCATCAAACCATTGATGAAGCGCATCTACAAACTGGGGGTATTCAGTTGAATAATGAATTTGCGCACCATTGGGCAACGCTTTATATTCAAATTTAATATCGTCGGTTTCTGCCTTTTTAAACTGGGCTAGACCTGGCATATCAGAGCCATGTATGCGCTCAGTCGTAGAAAAATCACCTTTTTTGAATGCATTGGCAATTTCAAGCAGATGTGTCTGGATCAATTTTATTTGCCGGGTATCGTCTGCCGACTTGGCAACCACATGCTGAACACCGCCGTGAACGGTTTTGGTAAAGGTTTGCAGGCTTTTATCTAATGTAAACGGCACCACTTGCTGCATGCGTTGATGCACTTCATCACTCGGTGCAGCGCTGGTCTTTTCAACAGCCGATGCCGTCATGGAAAACAGCATAAGCCCCGTCAATATGAATAGGTGGTTTTTCACAATCTTACTCCTTAGTTTAAAGACTCAATGAGAGCGGCTAAAAATTCAAAGGCGAATTCAACTCATAAATGCAACGCCTACTGGATTATCATAATAGATTTTAGCGAGCTTACAAAATATTTCCCAAGGCGTATTGTAGCTTAATGTTTTTCGTGATCGGTGATTAAGTTCAGCCAATGCTTTATTGGCATCCTCTTGGGTTACCAAATGCAATGGCTGTTTCTTAGGAAAATATTGTCTCAATGGTTTCATGGTTAACGCTGGGCTTACCTTTCAAGATTAAGCGCCCTGAGACCTGCTCAGGACTCCATTTAGCAGTAATAGCCGACTTCAATTCATTATTCAATTTAATGGCTTTAGGCTTGTCAATATGATGCTGCATAGCCTTGACGTGAGCCTGTCGGAAGCGATAGCCACGCAAGTCTCTATTTCTTACCAGTTCACGACTAATCGTTGATTTATTTCTACCCATGTCTTTTGCTATTTCACTGAGAGAAATATTTTTCTTATGCATAATGTAAATGTGGTACCTTTCTTCTTGGGTTAGATGGACGAATGTTCTCATGGAATATTTCCTTAGTTTTTTGTTTTGGTCGACGGAACTATACCATCTAACCTTTTCTAAGGTGCTGCATTAATCATGTGAATTATGGCTTTAACTTATTGAAATTAAATAAAATAAATTTATGATGTTTGTAGTTGTCTGACCGGCAATCCAAAATCGACAAATCAATATTCTCATTGGATCTGATCGTCAATGCGAATGCCATCAAATTAAGGAGAACACCATGAGAAGAATTTATTTTTTAGTACCTAATATTAAGACTACCCATAAAATTGTCGAAGAACTCCAAGCTGAGGGTATAGAAGATCGCCATATTCATATCCTGGCGAAAAGAGATACGCCGCTTGAAGGTTTGCCTGAGGCGGGGGTGACCATAAAAACGGATTTTATTCCCGCAGTCGAGCGAGGGCTCGCATTAGGCGGCACTACAGGATTATTGGCGGGGTTAATCGGTTTACGCTTTGCGGGGTTTGCCATTGCAGGCGGGCCGCTGTTGGGGATTATTATGGCAGGGGCAACCATCGGCTCTTTGATGGGCGGTTTGGCGGGAATGAGTTTGGGTAATTCAAGGTTGAAAAAGTTTGAAGAAGCTATCGAACAAGGAGAGCTTTTGTTGCTGGTTGATATTCCACGGGAGCGGATAGAGGCCATCAGGAAATTGGTGATAAAACATCATCCAGAGGCGGTGTTTGAAGGTCTTGAACCGATTTTTCCTCCGTCCTATTAATGGCTCTTATCAAGTAATCCCCCCATTAAAGCACCAAGCCGCTACGCCGTCGCCAGCGAAGATCAACACGGTAAAGCTGAACTGCATTGCAATCAAGGATTGCCAATATAGCGCTAAAATTGAGGCGCAGCCATTAATTCTCTGGTCGTTGAGCGATTACCGGTTCGGTAAATCGCCGGACTGCATCACTTTGGTCTTGATGTAGTCCAGCAAGGCATTTTGGCATCCAATAATGCGGCGGGCAAAACCGAAATCTGGTAGCTATGTTTGAAGCATAGAAATGTCGGGCATAAACAGTATGCCCGACCTGGGCTACTGGGCTGATAGCAACCCTTTCAGGCAATCTAAAAGTACACTGCCAAAAATTCTTTGATTAAGTTCGTGACCGTATTCGCGTCAACTCGTACCGGAATACAATTTGTGCACTGATTGAGCGTTTCACGGGAAAGTCATTTGTAAGAGATGGAGGGGCAAACTGAGGCCCAAATTGGGTAAGTAGAAGGTCAGCGTCCTTCGCGGAGTTATATGCAGTGTCAATACCAAAATCCACCCAAATGCCAGTCGGGCTTTTTGACTGATTGTTGGTAATGGACGGGTACGGCGAATTTATCGTGGTCTGAATGGTGCAAGGTCTGTTTAGGCGGCATTTTTAAACTTAACAGCCGTTTTATCCGTTCTTCGGTTTTAGGGTGTGTCCTGAGGATTGAGGGAATCGATGTGCCATGACCGCGACCGAACAGGATGTCGAAAATCGATGTCTCATAGGCTCCCAATTTAGTTAACGCCATTGCCAGACCTTCTGGATCGCCTGTTAATAAAACGGCTTGATGGTCGGCATCGAACTCCTTAATCCGGGACAATGACAGTTGCAAAAAGCTCATGATTGACGGGGCTATAATGAGTACAAACAGTGCAAACAGTGCAAACCATGAAATCGTAACCCAGCCCATAAAATACAATGGCAAGTTTAATAAAACCAATAGGAAACCGGCTAAAGACAAGGTGCCGGTGATTCGGCTGATGACATCGGCATAAGTCATCACCCGTATGTCATTGTGCTGTATATGGCTGATTTCATGCGCCAGCACCGCAACAATCTCCCGCATAGTCAGCGAATTGAGCATCGCATCGCTAAGGCCGATTGCCGGATTTTTCGAAGTACCCACCGAGAAGGCGTTCATAATTTGGCTGGGCAAGTAGTAAAGCTCTGGCGCTGTGGTCAGGTCGGCGCGGGCGGACAATTCTTGTGTTACCTGGTAAAGGCCGGGCGCATTATCGGCTGACAGCAACCGTCCTCCATAGAGGGAAAAAATGAACGAAGGCGATAGGTTAGGGCTAATAACCAATATCATGACACCTAAAAATACCGCCCACAAAATGCCATCGACCCCGGCTAAAATAAAACCCAGCAATGACAAGATGACGCCCATGCAAAGGAACAGCGCCACGGTGTGGATGAGGTTTTTTAGCTTATGGTTAAATTCGGTCATTAGGAACCTTTTGCGGCAAGCGCTTGAGTATTACGTTTGGCCAGCGCATCAATAACGGCGCTTAATGAACCTTTGTTTTGAATGTCGTCGTTAAAGGTAGAGCGGTAATTCCATTGTGCCCACGCGTTTCACTGCCACTCGTTTGCAGACCGAGCTTTTTAGTACCCTCGACCCTGTGCTTACCACTGGCGATCCCGTTGAAATCGAACGTCCCTGCGGCTCGGTGTGTATCGTCCGCGACATCTCTACCCGGCGATTGGACGGGCTGACGCCGCATCCCGGCGCCATAAACGGCAACGCCGATGATCTAGCCAACCTCTCCTGCATCAGAGTTTTGTTAATACAGTTATGGGCACCTACTTACATCTCGTGCTGGTGAAAGTTAGGTAAAACCGAAATGTAAATCGCAACTACGTTAACCCAAGGAGATTGATCATGAACGACAAACAACGCGTCGCCGAACACGCGGCTCAATTAGTCAAGCACGGTATGCTGATTGGCTTGGGTACCGGCTCGACTGCCAATTATTTTATCGAAGCCGTCGCCCGCCGTTGTCGTGACGAAGGCTTGCAAATCCAGGCCGCCGCCAGCTCAGTGGTCAGCAGCATCAAAGCCCGACAATTGGGCTTGCCTCTGCTGGCTATGGAGCATGTCGATAGGCTCGATGTTTATGTTGACGGTGCCGACGAAGTCAGCCCCGATCTCACCCTGTTGAAGGGCCGCGGCAGCGATTTGGTACGGGAAAAACTGTTGGCCAACGCCAGCGCCGCATTTTGGGTGTTGATCGATCAAAGCAAACAGGTCGAACGCATCGGTCAGAATTATCCGGTTCCGGTTGAAGTGATACCGTTTGCCTGGCAACTGGTGCAGCGCAGTCTGGCTGCGATCGGCGGCGAAGCTCAACTGCGCGCCAACGGCGACGGGCTGGCGGTCACCTCGCACGGCAGTCTGGTGCTGGACGTGCGCTTTCCTATCGAACTTGACGGCAAACAGCTCAACGATAAACTGAATGCTATACCTGGCATCGTCGAACACGGCATTTTTTACGGTCTGACCACGGCGGTATTTTGTGGACACGACGGTCAGGTTCGGGAACAATGGGCATGACATAATTTCGCTAACGCTTTAACTATGGCCTATTTACGGCCACTCACCAGGAGCATCCCATGTCAGTACAACTTGAAAAAAACCAGGAAGCGCCGATTTTCCGTGCGCTCAATCAAGATAACAAACTGCTGAATTTATCCGATTACCAGGGCGATAAAAATGTCGTGCTGTATTTTTATCCGAAAGACGACACTCCCGGCTGCACCATTGAAGCCAATGACTTTACCGCACTGGCTGGCGAGTTTGCCGCCCTGGACACGGCGATCATCGGCGTCAGCAAGGATGATTGCGCCAGCCACCGCGCCTTTATCAGCAAATACGGACTGGATGTGCAACTGCTGGCCGACACGTCCGGAGAAATCTGCGACAGTTACGGTGTCTGGCAGGAAGTCGAAAAAGAGGGTGTCAAAAAATGGAAAATCGTCCGCTCTACCTTCATCATCGATAAAGAAGGCAAGCTGGTCGAGACGATGGTTGGCGTTAACCACGAGGGACATGCTCAGGCGGTGTTGGACATCATCCTTACCTTGAATGGCTGAGCGAGTCTGCAATAGCGTTAACGTATAACTGCCGAGTGATGGCCGCTCCATGCGCTGTTATACGCTATTGCACGAATTGCTCCTCATGAGCTGGCGTTGCATATTGTAATCTTTGAATTATTACTCATCGCCAGGCGCTAAAGAATATCTACAGACTAGCCCCATCGGCATCTTTTCAACCAGAGCAGGAGAATAAGCATGAGCAAAATTGACGACATCAATGCTGAAATACAGCAGATGCAGCGGCAGATGCAGGAATATTTACAAACCTATTGGAAGCTGTTTTTAGCAGAGGGCATTTTATTTATTATCCTGGGGCTTTGCGCCATGGTAATACCTCAGTTTTTTACCGTGGCGATCGTTATATTTTTAGGCTGGATTTTGCTGCTGGGCGGGGTTGTTCACGTTAGTCGTGCGTTTGTTTTTTCGAATATGCCCGGCTTTGGTTGGTGGTTGTTTATGGGTGCCTTGCAGGTTTTTGTCGGCTATTTGTTTATCACCAAGCCGGTTGCCGGTGTGCTAACTTTGACGATGTTGATGACGGTATTTTTTGCGCTGGAGGGCGTTGCTAAAATTTCGCTGGCGTTAATGATGAAGCCCTTGGCTAACTGGGGGTTTATTTTGTTCAGCGGTGTTACGGCTTTGGTTTTTGCGTTGATTATCTGGATCAGCTGGTCTGAGGCTGCGCATTGGCTGTTAGGTTTGTTTTTAGGCATTAATATGGTTTTTATGGGTTGGTCGCTGGTTAAGATGAGCCTGCACCATAAAGCCTAAACGGGGCTTAGTTATGCAACAAAAACACAATAAAAGCCTGATCGTAAAGGTGCTGATAGTCGGCGCAATCATTGCCATTTTGAGCTATTTGTTTCATCCCGGTGTCGGGCAGCTTAGCATTATGATCAACGGCGAACCGGTCGCAGAACCGCTAGTTCACTTTGCCGCCGTGCCGACATTTTTGTTGGTCATGATTATCACCGGCTTGCTGACGATACTGCTGTTTGTAGGTGTCGGCGTGTTCATATTTTTGTTTGCCATGCTGGGTGCATTGATCGGGGTTTTTATCATGGCGTCTTATTTCTGGCCGGTGCTGGTGATTGTTTTGCTGATGATAGCGTTGATGACGGTGGGTAACGGCAATAAAGACTGAGCTGATTTTCCTGTCCAGACGGTATAATGCCCGCCATTATGGTTAACTCATCGGTCTTACTAATATGGAAAAAATAAAGGTACTTTTCATCTGTATGGGCAATATCTGCCGGTCACCTACCGCTGAAGGTGTTTTTACAAAGCTGGTCAAAGATCAACAGCTGGACGCACATTTTGCCATCGATTCGGCTGGCACTCATGCCTATCATATTGGTAATGAACCGGACTTGCGTTCACAGGCGGCTGCGCTTGAACGAGGCGTTGATTTATCCAGTTTGCGGGCCAGAAAAGTCATTAACGGCGATTTTGAGGATTTCGATTATTTGTTGGCGATGGATGATGAAAATTATTCGATCCTGATTAATGCCTGTCCCGAACAGTACAAAACCAAGGTCAAATATTTCCTCGACTATGCGCCGTACCTCAACGAACGCCAAGTACCCGATCCTTATTACGGCGGCCAATACGGGTTTGAAAGGGTGTTGGATATGATAGAAGAGGCTTCTGCCGGTTTTTTACAAACCTTGCAGGAATCGGGCAGTATTAAATAGGAAGGATTAGCGCCATGGCAATAGTAACGAATACCGTAATGTATCTGGATGGCGATGTCATACTGGAAGCTATGTTTGCATTTGACGATGCAATTTCGGGACGCAGGCCGACGGTTTTAATTAACCACACTTGGACTGGACGGGATGATTTTGTTGCCGAGAAAGCCAAAAAATTAGCCGCCTTAGGCTATGTCGGCTTTGCTGTCGACATGTACGGAAAAGGTGTTTTAGGCACCAACCCGGATGAATGCATGAAGCTGATGAAGCCTTTTATGGATGATCGCGTCATGCTGCAACAGCGTATGAAAGCGGCGTTGGCTGCGGTGAGGCTGATGCCCTGGGTGGATGACAGTAAAATCGCCGCAATCGGTTTTTGTTTTGGCGGCTTGTGTGCGCTGGATCTAGCCAGAACCGGTGCTGACATTAAAGGCGTGGTCAGTTTTCATGGTTTACTGAACGCGCCCACTTACACTCTGGGTAACGCCATCAAGGCGAAAATCCTGGCTTTGCATGGGCATGACGACCCGATGGTTCCGTCTGAACAAGTGCTGGCTTTCGAGCAGGAAATGACCAAGGCCGGTGCAGATTGGCAGTTGCATACTTATGGCAAGACCCTGCATGGCTTCACCAATCCGCTCGCCAATGATCCGGCATTCGGCGCAGTCTATCAGCCCGCAGCAGACCGACGATCATGGATTGCGATGCAGAACTTTTTGACGGAAATTTTCGCCTGATGAACCTATAGAAGTCGGGTGATCCACGAAAATACTCAAAATAGATGCCAAACTTTAAGGTGTTGACGGATTTTTGGTTTGACCAACGCCGTTCTACGTTCGGCTATTAAAATGCCGGACAACGCTTAGCCGTTGTCCGGTGTACATGGCTTTTCATTCCCCGCCTTAACGCTTTCCAGCAAATCAACACTATCCGAAGCCCTGTCTGTATGTGATAATAAATTATTTGATTTGGCGATATTTCTTGCAACCGACATAGCCGCAGGGCATAAAGGGCACTACATAATGGATGAGAACAAAAAGAAAGCGCTAGGCGCGGCGCTGATGCAGATTGAAAAGCAATTCGGCAAGGGTTCGGTGATGCGCATGGGCGATGTGGCGGCTTTGCGTGATATTGATGTGGTTTCTACGGGTTCTTTAGGCTTGGATATTGCGCTGGGCGTCGGCGGTTTGCCTCGCGGTCGGGTTGTTGAAATCTATGGCCCTGAATCATCGGGTAAAACTACATTGACGTTGCAAGTGATCGCAGAAATGCAAAAACTCGGCGGCACGGCGGCATTTATTGATGCTGAACATGCTTTAGATCCAGGTTATGCCGAAAAAATTGGTGTTAATGTCGATGAATTACTGGTTTCCCAGCCGGATACAGGGGAACAGGCGCTAGAAATTACCGACATGCTGGTGCGTTCCGGTGCGGTTGATGTGATTGTGATCGATTCGGTTGCGGCATTAACGCCTAAAGCCGAGATTGAAGGCGATATGGGCGATTCCCATATGGGTTTGCAGGCGCGTTTGATGTCTCAGGCTTTGCGGAAGTTGACCGGTAATATCAAACGATCCAACACACTGGTTATTTTTATCAACCAGATCAGGATGAAGATCGGCGTCATGTTCGGCAGCCCTGAAACCACCACCGGCGGCAACGCGCTTAAGTTTTACGCTTCGGTGCGTTTGGATATTCGGCGAATCGGCTCCATTAAAAAGGGCGATGAAGTTATTGGCAACGAAACGCGGGTAAAAGTCGTCAAGAATAAGGTTGCGCCGCCATTTAGACAGGCCGAGTTTGAGATTTTATTCGGTGAAGGTATTTCCTTTCTGGGCGAACTGGTTGATCTGGGGGTTAGTTATGGTTTTATTCAGAAAGCGGGTTCCTGGTACAGTTACGGCGACGAAAAAATTGGTCAGGGCAAGGATAATGTAAAGGCCTTCTTAAGAGAGCATCCCGAAAAAGCCAAAGAAATTGAAGCTAAAATAAGGGCAGAGGCTTTTGCCAAGAAAACAGCGCCTCTTATTGAAGCGCCTGTGATTGATGAGGACGAGTAGTCTGTCTTGATTGAAGAAAGTGAGGGCGCGGTGCCTCACGTTGCTGCCGAAATTGAGGAAGTTTGCCTGCGTCTACTGGCGCAAAGAGAGCACAGTCAAAAGGAATTGCTGAACAAATTGGCGTTAAGGGGTTTTGACCGGGATGATGCCTTGCCGGTCATTGCAGCACTGGCCGAGCAAGGTTGGCAAGACGATCTACGGTACGCGGAAAACTATGCTAGGTTTCGTATCCAGAAAGGCTATGGGGCTATACGGGTGCGCCATGAACTGAAACAAAAAGGCATAGCGGCGTTCGACCTTGACAGCATCGTAAAAAAAGAGGCTGGTAGCTGGATGGCGCTGCTGGAGCAGGTTTACCGCAAAAAATATAGCCAGGACACGTCGATGGATCGCAATGAATGGGCAAGGCGCAGTCGCTTTTTATTGCATCGGGGGTTTTCCGGCGCAATGATCGGCGCGTTGTTTGATCAGTTGAATATTAAGTTTCTCTAAGGTATAGATAGGGTTAGCGTACCAACAGTAGGCGCTTTAGGCGACCCAATAATTTTAAAAACATTTATTATGAAAAAGATGACTAGCGCCCAGTTGCGCACCGCTTTCCTGGAGTTTTTTCGCGAACGCGGACATGCTATTCAGCCTTCCAGTTCGCTGGTTCCGGGCAACGATCCGACCTTATTGTTCACCAATGCCGGCATGGTGCAGTTCAAAGACGTGTTTTTAGGCCGGGATCACCGCGACTATAACAAGGCTGCGACCAGTCAGCGTTGTGTGCGGGCGGGCGGCAAGCATAACGACTTGGAAAACGTCGGTTATACCGCACGGCATCATACTTTTTTCGAAATGCTGGGCAACTTCAGTTTCGGCGATTATTTTAAAAAAGAAGCGATACATTTTGCCTGGGATTTTTTAACCCAAGAGCTGGGCATCCCGGCGGAAAAATTATGGGTCACCGTTTTTGACGAAGATTCCGAAGCGGAAAAAATCTGGCTGGATGATGTCGGCATTTCTCCCGACCGATTTTCAAGAATCGGTGCCAAGGATAATTTTTGGTCGATGGGCGATGTAGGGCCTTGCGGGCCTTGTACCGAAATATTCTATGATCACGGTGCGGACATTGCCGGTGGGCCGCCGGGGTCGCCGGATGAAGAGGGTGATCGCTATATCGAAATTTGGAATCTGGTGTTCATGCAATATGACCGTGCCGCTGACGGCTCGTTAACGCCGCTGCCGAAACCCTCTGTGGATACCGGCATGGGTCTGGAACGCATCGCGGCGGTGTTGCAGTGTGTGCATAGCAATTACGAAATCGATTTATTTCAAAAGCTGTTGAAAGCCGGGGCCGAGCTTGCCGGCATCAGCGATTTGACGCAAAGTTCATTGCGGGTGATTGCCGATCACATCCGCTCTTGTGCATTTTTGATTGCGGATGGCGTGATGCCGTCCAATGAAGGGCGCGGTTATGTGGTGCGTCGCATCATTCGCCGCGCCATTCGGCACGGTTATCAATTAGGCATCCGCGATACGTTTTTTTATAAACTGGTTGCGCCGCTGGCTGAGGAAATGGGTGAGGCTTTTCCCGAGCTTAAAGCCGCGCAAGACCAAGTCGAGCGGATACTGAAAAAAGAAGAAGAGCGTTTTGCCGAAACCCTGGAGCAAGGGATGAAGATTCTGGAAGTCTGTGTCGCCAAGATGGAAGGTTCTGTGATCCCCGGCGATACCGTATTCCAACTTTATGATACCTATGGTTTCCCTGTTGACTTGACCGCCGATTTTGCCCGTGAACATCAGTTGACTGTCGATCATGCCGGATTTGAAATGGCGATGTCGGCTCAGCGTGACAGGGCGCGGTCTGCGAGCAGTTTCGGCGCCGACTACGATCAAGACATAAAGCTCGATGCGCAGACTGAATTTACCGGTTACGATCAGCTTGACGATCAGGTGCGTATCATCGGCTTGTACAAAAAAGGCCAGCCGGTACAGAGCTTGCAAGATGGCGAAGAAGGCGTTGTTATTTTGGATAAAACGCCATTTTATGCCGAGTCCGGCGGCCAGATCGGCGATTGTGGCATAATCGAGGCGGATGGTGCGGTATTTGAAGTTAGCGATACCCAAAAACAGGGCGGAAATCTGTTTCTGCATAAAGGTAAATTGATCTCGGGAACCCTGATCAATGGCCAGCTGTGCGATGCCCGTGTCAGCGCGGCGGATAGAAAGGCGACCGAACTTAATCATTCGGCGACGCATTTGTTGCATGCCGCATTAAGGCAGGTTTTGGGCGACCATGTCGCGCAGAAAGGCTCCTTGGTTAATCCTGAACGCTTGCGCTTCGACTTTTCTCACTTTGAGCCGGTTACGGCTGCTGAGATCAGCACCGTTGAACGGATCGTTAATGAGCAGATTCGGACAAATAATCCCGTTAGCGTACAAGTCATGGCAAAGGATGAGGCGGTTAAAGCAGGTGCAATGGCATTATTCGGTGAAAAATACGGCGATGAAGTCAGGGTTTTAAAAATCGGCGAATTTTCAACCGAGCTTTGCGGCGGTACGCATGTTGACAGGGCAGGGGACATAGGCTGCTTTAAGATAATTAACGAAACTGGTGTGGCGGCGGGTGTCAGACGTATCGAAGCAGTGACCGGCGGTGGTTGTTTTGATTGGATACTCAGCCGCGACCAGGCACTTGCCAGCATTGCCGGATTGGTGAAAAGCGCACCGGAAAAAGCGCCTGAAAAAGTCGAACAACTGATAGAGAAAAACCGGCTGTTGGAAAAACAGCTGGAACGGCTGAATGCAAAAATGGCCAGTTCAGCAGGTAGCGAACTGAGCGCCCAAGCTGTCGATGTCGAGGGCATTAAAGTGTTGGCGGTCAAGCTGGATGGTGTCGATCCGAAATCCTTGAAAGATATGATTGATCAGTTAAAAAACAAATTGGCCAGCGCGGCAATTGTGTTGGCGGTTGTTGATGGCGACAAGGTCAGTTTGATAGCCGGGGTGACTAAAGACCAGATGGGACGGATAAAAGCCGGTGACCTGGTAAATTTCGTCGCCACCAAAGTCGGCGGCAAAGGCGGGGGCAGACCCGATATGGCTCAGGCTGGGGGCAATGATCCGTCCGGATTGGCTGACGCATTGGCCCAGGTTCCGGCCTGGGTGAAAGAGCAGCTGGGTAAATAAAAGATTAGTTCTCTATTATCGTGTGTGCAATTAATATCCTGATTAGCAAGGTGTTTCAGCCAGCGCCAAAATGACTGTCATTTCGGTAGGAATTCCAACTTAAACGGGGGAACTTACAGATAACATCCCTCAAAGGGATGTTATCTGTCCCGGTTTAAGTGGAAATCCGTAAATTGAAGACTGCGGAGCATCCAGCTGAAGAAGGTTTCTAATCAGGATTAATATTGAACCTGCTTTATATTTATTTTATGGGTATACATCATGATTCGAGACGATATTATTAATGAATTGCAATATATTCCCGAAGCCAAGCTTTTAGAGGTTTACGATCTTATTCATTATTTTAGGCTTGGGCTTAACGGTGAGGCTGCACGTCAGTCCCCTCAAGACAAAGATTTAAAAATAGATAAAGTGATGTGTTTTAGCGTCTTGGAGAAAATAAAACAAGGCGATTTTTCAGATTTTAGTGAGATCGATGATGTGGATGCATACATTAAAAATCTAAAAAATGAAATTAATTAAGGACGAAAATTATCAACGTAAAGAACGGAAGTTTTTTAAGAAACACTCTCATTTAATTGATAAATATGCAGAGGTATTAACTAAGCTCAAAGCTAATCCGTTTGATCAGTCATTAAAAACTCATAAGTTAAAAGGCGAACTTAAAGAGTTTTATTCATGTAGCCTAACCCATGACTATCGGATTATTTGTGTTTTTTTAATACAAGATGAAACGATTGTCTTGGTAGATATAGGCAGTCATAACGAAGTTTATTAACTTCCGGCAATACCAAGGTTTTATTAAATGGCATTATATGTTTACAAATTTGGCGGCACCTCGGTAGGAGATGTCGGGCGCATTAGAGCGGTCGCCGAAAAGGTTAAAAAAGCTCACGACCAGGGCGATCAAATTGTGGTTGTGGTTTCTGCGATGAGCGGTGAAACCAATCGTCTGGTTGCATTGGCAAAAGACACGCAGTCTTACCCTAACGAACGGGAAATGGACGTATTGCTGTCAACCGGAGAGCAGGTCACCGTTGCGCTGTTAAGCATGGCGTTGCATGAGTTGGGTTGCGATGCCTGTTCATATACCGGCAGCCAGGTCACAATCCTGACCGACAGTAGTCACACCAAAGCGCGGATACGCAAGATAGACGATACTCGTATCCGGGCGCATCTTAACGAGGGCAAGGTCGTAGTAGTCGCCGGTTTTCAGGGCGTAGACGAACACGGCAATATCACCACACTTGGGCGCGGCGGATCCGATACCACCGCAGTGGCGTTGGCGGCAGTCTTAAAGGCCGACGAATGTCATATTTATACCGACGTTGACGGCGTTTACACCACCGATCCAAGAGTAGAGCCAAAAGCGCGCAGGCTTGATAAAATTACTTTTGAGGAAATGCTGGAAATGGCCAGTTTAGGTTCAAAAGTATTGCAGATCAGATCAGTAGAATTTGCCGGTAAATATAACGTTGCGTTACGGGTATTATCATCATTTAAAGAAGGTAAGGGTACGCTCATTACCTACGAGGAGTCACAAGTGGAAAGTGCTGTAATTTCAGGAATTGCATTTAATCGGGATGAAGCTAAATTAACCATCAATGGCGTGCCTGACTTGCCAGGTGTTGCGTTTAAAATTTTGGGGCCGATTGCTGATGCCAACATCGAAATCGATATGATTATCCAGAATGTTGCCGATGATGCGACTACCGATTTTACCTTTACGGTGCATCGCAATGATTATCATCGGGCGAAAGCCTTGCTGGATAAGACCTGTGTTGAGCTGCAAGCCAAAAAGGTTACCGGTGACGATAGCATCGTTAAGGTGTCCATTGTCGGTGTAGGCATGCGTTCCCATGCCGGCATTGCCAGTACCATGTTTAAGGCGCTGGCCGATGAAGGCATCAATATCAGAATGATCTCAACGTCCGAGATTAAAATATCAGTCGTAGTCGATGAAAAATATCTAGAGCTTGCAGTCAGGGCGTTACATGCGGCATTCAAGTTAGATCAGGAAATAGAATCCTAGGCTTTATTTATAACAAAAAGCTGCTATAATTGCCCGTCTTGATTAGATGCTGTTTAAGAATAGTTCGTTTTTAACATTTATAGGGAGTAGCCATGCTTATCTTGACTCGTCGGGTAGGGGAGACTTTGATGATTGGTGATGAAGTTACAGTCACTGTTCTAGGAGTTAAAGGAAATCAGGTTCGCATCGGTGTTAACGCACCCAAAGAAGTTTCTGTACATAGAGAAGAGATCTACGAAAGGATTAAAAAGGAACAGAATGAGTCAGCAGGCTTGACTGAATCTGAAGAGTAAAATTGTAGCAGCAATTTTAGGGGCGCCTTTAGCGCTCAACGCTAACGGAATGAGTGTGTTGATTAGTTTTGCACCGTAACATCGTTAGCAAAAAAAAGGATTTATGTTGTTTTTTGAGGGGTTCCCTCTCAAAACTATCTCAAAGCACAAGGCTTGTAGCTTAAGGGATAACCCATCTATTTGGAGAGTTGGCCGAGAGGCTGAAGGCGCTCCCCTGCTAAGGGAGTATGGGTTTTATCGCCCATCGAGGGTTCGAATCCCTCACTCTCCGCCATCATTGTTTTTAAGTCGTTGTTTTTAAGTCGTTGTTTTTAAACTAAAAAAAATAAATATAAATTTCTAGCCCACGTTTCAGCCCACGTTTCGGGCAATATTCAACAATTCAAGCCAGAAAAAAACCACCCGCCAGCATTGCCCAGATTTCAGGCATAAAAAAACCGGCATGGTTACCGGCTTTAATGTTTTCGTTAATGTATTAATCACCGCCCGCCAGGTGTTGAACTGTGCCGGCCTCCGGGGAGTCTATCCCTAAAATCTATAACCGCTTTCATCGACTCTGGAGTGACACGCTTTAGCCAATCGCCAAAAGACTCACCGGGCATTGGTTCGGGTGCTTCATAAGGCGCGCACATTTCGCGATACCCTTCCACCACGTCGACAGCCATCCTCGGTGGTTCAATGATTTTGATAGTGCTTTCTAATTTCTCAATGCGGCTTTCAAGTTTTGACATGGTTTAACTCCAGTTTTTCAATACGCGCCTCTAATTCAGAATCGACAATGATTTTCCCGATTGCTTGAAGCATCCATATTTGTTTTGTTGCGTCTTGGGTATCAGATAAGCCGCTTCTTGATTCGCGGTACACTTTCGCCATCTCCCGTTTAACATCACCCAGGCTATCAAGTTTCGCCCTGTATCGTGCTGCTTTCTGTGGGGGGTACTCACTAACCGCACCGGTTACTCCGTCAAACTCTAATGCTTCTCGCTTACTCATAATTTAACCATTCAATAGTTCGTTTGTCTTGGTGGATTTTGGCGGCGGTGTCAGCGGTAAACGACATTGTGTCGCTTACCGCTTTTGTGGTGTTTGGTTCATATCATCGGCCTAATGTTTTGTGTAAGGATTGCCCGGCATGGCGTACACCTCCAGCAACCTTGCACCATATCGAAGTGCTAGGCTTCTCTGTGCTTCTTCAAGACTTAGGCCGGGCATAATTGCAACCAATTCAGCTTTGGGCTTCTCGGTGGTTCGGTAGCAATAAACCCTGATTGAAGAAGTTGCGGCCTGTTCTGCGTCCGCGCGTGATAGGCCGCCGTCATATTCTTGAATGGCTGCGCGTTCTTCGATTCGTTCACGGATATTTTGCTGTAATTTATTTTCAGCTTCAGATATAGTTTTTAGTGAGGGAACCGGGGGAACCGGGGGAACCTCTAGGAATGACGCGGCCTGTGTGGTTCCCTCATGGGTTTTTAGTGAGGGAACCGGGGGAACCTTTTCGGCTGCCAATCTTAAAAATAACGCCTCAAGCATGGTTTTCACCGTCAATCGGCAATATCCAATATAAACCAGGCTTGCCGCCGACGGTTATCGCTGTTTTTTTGCTGCGTCTCCCGGTGTCGCGTTCTGCAATCCATCCTGCAACATCCAGCGCATGAAGTACCCGGCTAAAATCATAACCACCGCCAGCCTCTTGAAGTGCCGCGCTAGTGAATAAATAAATGCGTTCGCCCTGTCTGTCGGTGTACCAGCCTGCCCTGTCAAGCTTCGGCGGATTGTCTGCGTTTTTCGCTGTAAACTTGGTGTCGCCATATTTAAGAATGTAGTCATTTATCGACTGCAATATCTGCTTATCCTCGGTAGCCCCGCCAGCATTGCCCCGCGCCTTTTTCCATTCCTCGAACATCAAGACACAAGCCTTTACCGCGGAACCCTCTTGCCAGGGCAATATACGCGCCTCAATCGCCATTTCTCCCGCCAGCGCATACAGTGCGAATCGAGAAGCCGCCCGCGCTGCTTGCGTGTCCGTATGGATAAATTGGGTTTCCATCAGCGCCAGCAATGCCCCAAAATTCTCATTATTTTGTTTGATAATAAATTCGACAAACTTTACGCCAGCATGTCCATAATGTTTAGAACACTCGCTGCGAATGTAATCAGACATCGCCCGGCCATCGCTGAAATCGCGCAGCTCATCAAATACGCCGTACTTACGCGCCACGGGAACATTTAGCAGGCGTACCAACTGCCCGGCCTTGATTGTTTTGCCCGCCTCGGACATTGCCGCGCCTATCGAACGTTCCCCCGTGGATATTATCGACAACCGCCAGCGGTGGACTTGACGCGCTGCCCCAATCCTATTGGCGCGGGTTTTGCCGGTTCCATTGCCCAAACTGTAAACCATTGCGCCCACTTCTCGTGAGTCCGCTTCGCTGATTTCGTCCAAGCATAGGCAAGTATCAGACAATAACGCCGCCACGCCTTCAAGCCCGTTTGACGTAGTTCGCCAGCTTCTTTGAAAGTCTTCCCCGCCCCAAACAGAACGGCCAGCCACTAACGCCGTGGTTTTTCCGGTTGAACTGTCCCCCATCCAATGTACGCCGCCGCTGTCTCTGTCCACTTTCGCCAGCAATGCCCCTGCAAGTGATACGCATACCGACACCATTAAAACAGGGTTGTCTACGCATTGCCCGGCCAGCTTTTGCCACTGTTGATAGTTCCCGCCGGTTTTCGCCGCACCTACTGATGATAGGCTTTCAGATTGAAAGTGTACCTTTTCATCACCTATGATTTTGTCATGCAGGACAAACGCCCGGCCTGATTTCGTCCAGCCGGTGCGCGTGGCTGCTATCACTACATCCCTCGGGGTTTCCCATTGCAAGTAATCGGGAAGCTTTAAGCGGTTCTTCGAGTCAATCGCTACGCCAGCATCTAGCAATTCGCCACGCAACTCATCGCATCCACTGGATAACATACGCATCGGCATAGCCCACTTTTTCCAGTTTCCGCGCGTATCTCTGAATCTAAGTAAGCGCCCGTAAAACTTGCCGTCATCGGTGTTGGTTATCGACTCAACATACAACGGGGAACAAATAAACTGTGCTGTCTGTTTGGTGTCCTCTTTCAGTTCAACTTCAAAACAGTAATAAACGCCGGGTTTATGTTTGCCGCCTAAATCAAACCAATTATCTTTGACAAGGAAACAGGGCATTTTTAAGTCATCAAACGATAACCGTTCAATTTTGCTTTCAAAAGTTCCCCCGGTTCCCTCATGATTTTCGAGTGAGGGAACCGCACAGGCCGCGCCGTTGCTTAAGGTTCCCCCGGTTCCCTTGGTTCCCTCTGTTTTTTCTATGTCTGAAGTTATT
>JBCKWO010000042.1:0-18210 GCA_038922535.1 Methylobacter sp.
AGAGCGAATTTAACTAAAATTGAGAAGGAAGGATAAATGTCGCCTAGAGATATTTTAGATAGCATAGAGCCGAATTTCACCAAGGGTGGGCGGTTCGAAAAGTATTACGGTCTCTACGAGATGGTCGATACTTTTATTTACACACCGGCTGATGTAACGCGCGGCACCACCCATGTTCGTGACGGCAATGACCTGAAACGAACCATGACTTTTGTGGTCATCGCGACGTTTTTTTGTGTTTTGATGGCCTTGTATAACACCGGCTATCAAGCCAATCTAGCCTTGGAAGCAATGGGTCTGGAACAAGCGCAAAACTGGCGCAGTATCCCGATGATGATCTTCGGCTACAGCACGATGAACCCGTTTTCCAACATGGTTCACGGTGCGTTGTACTTCCTGCCTATTTATATAGTGACGCTGGCTGTCGGCGGCGTGTGGGAAGTGTTGTTCGCAACCGTTCGTGGTCATGAGGTGAATGAAGGCTTTTTGGTGTCGTCAATGTTGTACACATTGATTATGCCGCCCGATATGCCGTTATGGCAGGTGGCTTTGGGAATTTCTTTCGGTATTGTTATTGGTAAGGAAGTGTTCGGAGGTACCGGTAAAAACTTCTTGAATCCTGCGTTAACCGGACGGGCGTTTTTATACTTCGCTTATCCGGCCGCTATTTCAGGTGATTCTGTCTGGGTTGCGGTTGACGGCTATACGGCAGCTACACCTTTAGGTTTGGCTGCAAATGGTGGTCTTGAAGCGATTTACACGGCAAATTACAGCTGGATGCAAACCTTTTTCGGTTTTGAGCCGGGCTGTCTTGGCGAAACTTCAACGCTGGCTATTTTGATGGGTGCGGCGTTTTTGCTGTATACCAAAGTGGCATCGTACCGCATCATGGGCGGCGTATTTGCTGGCATGGTGGCGACTTCGTTATTGTTCAACGTTATAGGCAGCGACACTAATCATATGTTTGCGATACCCTGGTATTGGCATTTGACGATGGGCGGTTTTGCGTTCGGGATGGTTTATATGGCGACCGATCCTGTGAGTGCGGCAATGACTGATACCGGTCGCTGGATGTACGGAGCTTTAATTGGCGGTATGACGGTATTAATCAGGGTTGTTAATCCGGCTTTCCCCGAAGGCATTATGCTGGCAATTCTATTTTCCAACATGTTCGCGCCTACGATTGATTATTTTGTCATTCAGGCCAATATCAGAAGAAGGATAAAACGTCATGCTTAAATGCGAACAATTAAAAACCTATCAAGATAAAATTTGCGTCGCGTTGGATAAATGCGAGCATTACCAAAAATTCAAAGTTTACCGGGATAAAATTCTTGCCTTGGGCAATGATAGCTTAGAAAAAACTATTGCGATTGCGATTGCGCTTTGTTTGGTTTGTGCGGTTCTGGTTTCATTTTCTGCGGTTGCCTTAAAGTCTCTTCAAGTCCATAACAAAGAACTGGACATGAAAAAGGTTGTTCTTGATGTGGCCGGTTTACTTCAGGAGGGCAGTAATATTGACTCGGCATTTGCAGAAAAGATTGAAGCTAAAATTGTCAACCTGGAAACAGGCGACTATGTCGAGGATATGAACGCCGCGGAATATGATCAACGTAAAGCGGCAAAAGATCCCTCTTTAAGTGTTGCTATTCCGAAGAATAAAGATATTGCTCATATCAGGGTAAAGGCTAAATTAGCTAAGGTCTTTTTAGTCAAAGAGTCTGGTGCGATTAAGTCGATTATTCTGCCGGTACACGGTTATGGTTTATGGTCAACGTTGTATGGTTTTCTGTCATTAGATGCTGATGGACAAACCGTACAAAGTATCAGCTTTTACGATCAGCAGGAAACTCCAGGGTTGGGCGGAGAAGTGGTTAATCCCAAATGGCGTGCGCTATGGAAAGGCAAGAAAGTCTATGCGGAAAGCGAGCAGTCTTCAGCAGAAAAAGGCTTGATAGAGATCGCCGAAATGGGTGAGCCTGCGTTGAGCCTAATTAAAGGCGTGGTTGATAATGCCAAGCCAGGATCTCAATATCAGGTCGATGGCCTGGCGGGTGCTTCATTAACCAGTACCGGTGTCACTAATCTGGTCAAATACTGGATGAGCAATGAAGGTTTTGCCCCGTATTTAGCTAAAGTAAGAACGGTTAAAGGAGTTAAATCATGAGTGCAGTGTTATTAAATGATGAAACAAAAAAGGTGCTAATTACGCCATTGATTAATGATAATCCCATTACTTTGCAGGTTTTGGGGATTTGTTCGGCTTTGGCGGTTACTTCGCAAATGTCGACATCGTTGATTATGGCATTGGCGTTGACCTTGGTGACGGCGTTTTCCAGTGCGGCCATTAGTGCCATTAGAAATCATATTCCCAGCAGTATTCGGATTATTGTGCAAATGACTATTATTGCTTCATTAGTCATCGTGGTTGATCAGCTATTAAAGGCCTTTGCTTATGATGTCAGCAAGCAATTATCGGTATTCGTGGGCTTGATTATTACCAACTGTATCGTTATGGGACGTGCTGAAGGTTATGCGATGAAAAATCCGCCTTTAGAAAGTTTTATGGACGGTATCGGTAATGGTTTGGGTTATAGCTTGATATTGATTATCGTGGCATTTTTCAGAGAGACTTTGGGCTCTGGTAAATTATTGGGTATCGAAGTCTTCAAGCTAACCAAGGATGGCGGTTGGTATGATCCTAATGGTTTGATGTTATTGCCACCCAGTGCCTTCTTTATCATCGGTTTGATTATCTGGTCCGTCCGTCAATGGAAGCCGGAGCAAAATGAAAAGGTAGAGTTCAAGATTATGGCGATTGCTCACGGTGAAGGAGGGCATCACTAATGGAAGCTTATATTAGTTTATTTGTTAAGGCTGTTTTTATTGAAAATCTCGCATTGTCCTTCTTTTTGGGCATGTGTACATTTATTGCGGTTTCCAAGAAAATCTCTACAGCAATGGGTTTAGGTGTTGCGGTCATGGTGGTGCAAGCGATTACTGTACCCGCCAATAATGTGGTTTACCATGCTTTATTAAAGGAAGATGCTTTATCCTGGATGGGCATAACAGGCGTTGATTTAAGCTTTTTAGCGTTGTTAAGCTGTATTGGTATGATTGCCGCATTGGTACAAATTCTTGAAATGGTTTTGGATAAATTCTTTCCTGCGTTGTATCACGCTTTAGGCGTGTTTCTGCCTTTAATCACTGTAAACTGCGCGATTCTCGGTGGTAGTTTGTTCATGATCGAGCGAGACTATAATTTCGGCGAAAGCGTCACTTACGGTGTGGGCAGTGGTCTGGGTTGGGCGCTGGCTATAACTGTTATGGCAGGCGTACGCGAAAAACTTAAATACAGTGATATTCCCGCCGGCTTACAAGGTCTGGGCATTACTTTTATTACTGCGGGTCTGATGTCGCTTGGCTTCATGGCTTTCTCTGGAATCCAACTTTAAAAAGGAAGTGTAATGCTGGAAATTCTATTAGGGATTATTATTTTCACGGCTTTTGTGATTGCACTGGTATTTGTCATTATCGGTGCTAAAAGCAAATTGGTCGCTGAAGGGGATGTGGAAATTCTCATCAATAATGAAAAGAAAATTCATGTACCCGTGGGGTCAAAACTATTAACGGCTTTGGCTGATAATGGCCTGTTTGTATCATCAGCCTGTGGCGGCAAAGGTACCTGCGCCCAGTGCAGAGTCATAGTGCATTCAGGCGGTGGCGAGATTTTACCCACTGAACTGAGCTATATTACTAAACGCGAAGCCGCTCACGGCGAGCGTCTTTCATGTCAGGTTACGGTAAAACATGACATGAACATTGAAGTCGAAGACGAGGTGTTTGGTATTAAAAAATGGGAGTGTACGGTTAAGTCAAACCATAACGTTGCCACTTTTATTAAAGAACTGGTGCTGGAGTTGCCTGCAGGCGAGGAAATTAATTACCGGGCGGGTGGATTCATTCAGATTGAGTGTCCTCCCCACGTTGATAAATACATCGACTTCATAGTTGAACAAAAATTCCGCGATGATTGGGATAAATTCAATTTATGGCGCTTTGTTTCCGACGTTAAAGAGTCGACGATGCGCGCCTATTCGATGGCCAGTTATCCTGAAGAAAAAGAAATCATGCTGAACGTGCGTATCGCGACACCGCCTCCTGGTGCATCCGATAGCGTACCACCAGGCATCATGTCTTCGTATATCTTTAACTTGGCGCCAGGCGATAAATGTATTATTTCCGGGCCTTATGGCGAGTTCTACGCTAAAGAGACAAATGCAGAAATGGTCTTTGTCGGCGGTGGTGCAGGTATGGCGCCGATGCGTTCGCATATCTTCGATCAATTACGTAGGCTGAAGTCTCAACGGAAAATGACTTTCTGGTACGGTGCCCGTAGCAAGCGCGAAATGTTCTATGTAGAAGATTTTGACATGCTGGCCAAGGAAAATGACAATTTTGAATGGCATGTTGCGCTGTCTGATTCGTTACCAGAAGATAACTGGACTGGCTATACCGGTTTTATTCATAATGTGCTTTTTGAAGAATACCTTAAGAATCATCGGGCACCGGAAGATTGTGAGTTTTACCTGTGCGGACCGCCGATGATGAACTCGGCGGTGATTAAGATGCTGTTAGATAACGGCGTCGAGCCGGAAAATATTATGCTGGATGATTTTGGCGGATAAGTAAACTATAGACTCCGCCCCCTTAAAAACGCTTTTTGGGGGAGAGTGAATAGAAAGCAGAAAATTAAACGAGGAGTGCGGCTAGAGCCGCTCCTCGTTTTTTTATTGTCGGTCTTTACAAACTTTATGAGGTAATATCATGGTTTATTTTCTAGTGACTTTTGTGTTCATGGCTGTTGTGATTGCTATTATGGCGATAGGCGTCATTTTCGGCAGGCGCGCTATTAAAGGCTCGTGTGGCGGTATGGCAAACAGCGGCGATTGCGTTTGTGTGGAAAAATGTGATAAAAGAAAGAAAATAGCAGCGGAAGCACAATTGAATCCGGGATCGTAGTTCGAGTTATTCCAAAGTTAGCTTGCAGCTTTTTACAATTACAATAATCAGGAGTTCATTATGCTGGCAAAAATTACTGTTGCAGATTATATGTCGAAAAGATTGGTTACGCTGGGCAAGGACACTGATGTCATCGATGCCGTAAAGAAATTACTGGATCATAAAATCACCAGCGCTCCGGTCGTTGATCAAAGTGGTCACTTGTTAGGCATTTTTTCTGAAAAAGATGTCATGAGGATTGTTCTGGAGACGGTCTACAATCAAAGCATGAGCGGCAAGGTTGGCGACTATATGAGCGCGGAAGTCATTAGCGTCGATGCTGATTCCAGTATTGTCGATTTGGCGGAGAAGTTTGAACAAACTTCAGTTAGAAGTTATCCGGTTTTTCAGGATAATGAGTTAGTCGGAATGGTCAGTCGCACTGATGTGTTAAGGGCGTTGGCTTCAAATAGTTAAGCATGTCAAATAGGGCGACTGCTCTTTCGGTGCATATAAAACGCCATTATCCATGGAGGTAGAAAGTAATGAGCAGTACGCAAACCTTTTATTGGCATGATTACGAAACCTTCGGCACCGATCCTCGAAGAGATTGGCCGGTTCAGTTTGCCGGGATTCGTACCGATTTCGATTTCAATATCGTAGATGATCCTTTAGTCGTTTATTGCAAACCGGCGGCAGATTGCTTGCCTCACCCTGATGCTTGTTTAATTACCGGGATTACCCCGCAGCTTGCTGAACAAAAAGGCGTTTGCGAGGCCGAATTTATTCGTCTGATTCATGAGCAATTGGTTCAGCCCGATACCTGCACCCTCGGCTATAACAGCCTTCGTTTTGATGACGAGGTTACCCGCAATTGCCTATACCGTAATTTTTATGACCCTTACGCAAGGGAATGGCAAAATGGCAATTCCCGTTGGGATTTAATTGATGTGGTCAGGGCGGCCAAAGCCTTGCGCCCTGAAGGTATCGTCTGGCCGGCGAGCGATGATGGCCGTCCCAGTTTCAGGCTAGATCTGCTGACTTTGGCTAACAACATTGCCCATGAGGCGGCGCATGATGCGCTTTCAGATGTTTATGCCACCATCGCAATCACTAATCTGGTTAAACAGGCTCAGCCTAAACTCTATCAGTTTTTATTGCAGCATAGGGTTAAAGCTGGGGCGCTGGACTTGCTTCAGTTGGGCAGTTTTAAGCCGGTGGTGCATATTTCAGGCAAATATCCCGCCGTTAAAAGCTGTCTGGCCGTAGTGCTTCCTGTTTGCAAGCATCCCACCAATACCAACGGCATAATCGTCTATGACCTGTCCGTCGATCCTGAACCGATGCTGAGTTTGTCGGTGGCAGAAATTCAGCAACGAATCTTTACGGCAACGGCCGATCTACCGGAAGGTGTGGCAAGAATTCCGCTAAAAACCGTGCATATCAACAAATGCCCTGTTTTAGCGCCGGTGTCTGTTATCGGACTTGAGGATGCGCAGCGGCTGGAAATCGATTTGGCGTTATGTTACGCCAATATCGACAAGATTAAAGCGGCTACCGGTTTGGCCGAAAAGTTGGCGGCCGTGTTTAGCAGTCAAGTCTACGGAGAACAGGATTCCGATCCTGATCTGGAAATTTACAGTGGCGGTTTTTTTTCTGATAACGATAAAAAACAAATGACAAAAATCAGGTTGATGCCGCCTGAACAATTGGCGGTATCCGCATTCAAATTTACCGATAGCCGGTTACCGGAAATGCTGTTTAGATACCGTGCCCGAAATTATCCGGAAACGCTAAATGCCGATGAGCTACAAAGGTGGAATGAGTTTTGTGTTAATCGCTTAACCGATCGTAAGCCGGGGGGCAGTATGGTGCTCGACGATTATTTTAGACGGTTGGATGAGCTACGGCGTGACGAAAATGCAAACAGGGGGATTATCGATGCTTTGGAAACTTATGCACTTGATAAAATGAGCGAACTGGGCATTCAATAGGCCTTGGGAGATTAATCGTAGTAAATACTTGCCTCCTAAGCATAAATTAGATTGCTAAATGCTTAAAATGCCTTATAATACAAAAATCAATCGCGGGGTGGAGCAGCTTGGTAGCTCGTCGGGCTCATAACCCGAAGGTCGTAGGTTCAAATCCTGCCCCCGCTACCACATTAGGATTGCAAGGATGCAGGATTTATGGCGTTACATGGAGTAGTTGCGGAGAACCCCATTTTGGGGTTTTTTATTTTCTGGGCTTTGGTAATTGAAGCTTGTAGCTAGTTGTTAATGGAAGAGCCGTCGGCTCTTTTTTTTTGTGCGAAAGTAAGCGAGGAAAAAATGAAACAGGCTCCTGAACATTTGGTTAATTTAATCGAGCCAATTGTTGAAGGTTTAGGTTATGAATGCGTAGGCATTGAATATAACCTACATCCTAAGCATGGTCTGTTAAGAATCTATATCGATAGCGAGAACGGAATTCTTGTTGAAGACTGCACCAAAGTCAGTCATCAAATCAGCGGGGTCATGGATGTGGAAGACCCTATTCAAGGCAACTATCAGCTGGAGGTATCTTCGCCGGGTGGCGATAGGCCTTTTTATAAGGTGAGCCAGTTTGAACGGTATATTGGCAGTACAGTGTTGGTGAATTTATTTAAAGCCATCGATGGACGCAGAAAAATTACCGGCCGGATAGAAAAAGTTGACGGTGATGTGGTTACGCTTCAAGAAGGCGATCAGGTTTTTGAGGTTCCATTTATCGCGATGAGCAAGGCGCGTTTGGTTCCTGAGTATTTAATTGAAAAAGGAGGGCGCAGTGGCAAATAAAGAAATTTTGTTGGTGGTGGATGTTTTTTCTAATGAAAAAGATATTGAAAAAGAGATTATTTTTCAGGCTATAGAGTCAGCATTAGAAGCGGCTACGATCAAGCGTCATGCGAACCAAATTAAAGCCCGTGTTAGTATTGATAGAAAAACTGGCGACTATATCACTTATAGAGCCTGGGAAGTGGTTGATGCCAATAGTCAAATCGACGGCGACGTGGAGTTTCCGGAAACGCAAGTGTTATTGGAAGTTGCAAGGCTTGATAATTCAGATGTCCAGGTCGGTGATTTGGTAGAAGAGGAAATTGAATCTGTCGATTTCGGACGTATCGCTGCGCAGACTGCCAAGCAGGTTATTATTCATAAGGTCAGGGAAGCTGAGCGCAAGAAAATTGTTGACGCCTATCAAGATCGTGTCGGCGAGCTGATCACCGGAATCGTAAAGCGCATTGAAAAAGGCAGTGTCTATCTGGATTTGGGCGGACACGTAGAAGCCTATATTGCCAAGGAAGACATGATTCCCCGTGAAGCCATCCGCATTGGCGATAGAATCAGAGGTTATTTAAAGGATGTACGTTCAGAACCTCGCGGCCCTCAATTATTTGTTAGTCGAACCGCGCCGGAATTGTTGGTCGCATTGTTTCGTCTTGAGGTGCCTGAAGTCGGTGAAGGCTTGATCGAAGTGATGGCTGCGGCACGTGATCCTGGTTCCCGAGCTAAAATTGCCGTCAAAGGCAATGACCCTAGATTGGATCCAGTAGGCGCTTGCGTCGGCATGAGAGGGTCGAGAGTGCAGTCGGTTTCAAATGAATTGGCCGGAGAGCGCGTTGATATTATCCTTTGGAATCCAAGCGAAGCTCAGTTTGTGATTAATGCGATGTCACCGGCTGAAATCCAGTCCATCGTTGTTGATGAAGACAAGCACAGCATGGATCTGGCGGTAAGCTCGGACAACTTGTCTCAGGCTATAGGTAGAGGCGGACAAAATGTACGCTTGGCAACGCAGTTAACGGGTTGGGAGCTGAATGTTATCGATGCCTCTAAGGTGGAAGAGAACAGTGAGGCCGAGGCTGAGAAGATAAAGCAGTTGTTTGTCGATCAAATGGATGTTGATGAAGATATTGCTTTGATTCTGGTTGAAGAGGGCTTTAATACAGTTGAAGAAATCGCCTATGTTCCGGTTAGTGAAATGCTGGAAATTGAAGGTTTTGATGAAGATCTGGTTAATGCGCTAAAAAGCCGTGCCAAAGATGCTTTACTGATTAGCGCTATTGCAGCTGAAGAAAAAATAGAAACGGCAGAGCCTGCACAGGATTTGCTAGAAATGGAAGGTATGGACAGGGATTTGGCTTATGATATGGCCAGTCAAGGCATTATTACGATGGATGATTTGGCAGGGCAGGCGGTAGATGATTTGTTGGGTTTTTCAGGAATGAATGAAAATCGGGCGGCAAAGTTGATTATGAAGGCGCGTGAGCCTTGGTTTGCTGAGGAACAGGCGAGTAGGTAAGGGGTATGAAATGAGTGATAAAACAGTAAGGCAATTAGCTGAGGTAGTAAAAATACCTCTGGAAAGATTATTAGAGCAGCTGAAAGAAGCAGGATTATCTGTCAGTGCACCTGATGATGTCATTAATGAAGACGAAAAAATGCAGCTGCTTGCGCATTTGCGCAAACGTCATGGCAAGGATGACGATGCGACTGAGGGCACATTGAAACGGGTGACTTTAAAGCGCAGAACGGTGAGTGAGCTAAAGCAGGTGAGCGTGCCAGGTGCTACTACCAAAACCATCAGTGTTGAAGTTCGTAAGCAGAAAACCTATATAAAACGTAGTGAAGTAGCCGAATCTGACCAAGAAAGGAACTTGGAGTTAGCCAAGCAATCACTGCAAGAGCAGGTTGCGCAACAAACGGAAAGTCTTCCTTTAGTTGAAGCGCCGGTAAAGGCAAGAGATGTTATTGAGCCGGAAGGTACGCCTGCTGTCATAGTGGTTGAGGCTGGAGTAACTCCCAAGGCTGAAGTGGGTCACATCGCTTCCCTTCCGATTGCAGTACTTTCACCCTCTTTGGCAGCCGAAAAAAAAATTGAAGTCTTGCCGGTTGCGGGAGAACAGAAAGCCGATCATGACATGCCGGTTAAAGCCAAAGAATCGGCGGAAGCTAGAAAAAAACAGCACGAAAAAGATGTTCGGCTGGAAGAGTCCATCAAAAGAAATGCGGACAAGGTAAGACAGCAGGCAACAGCCAAGCAAGAGACGTTGCATAGAAAAAAACAGGGAGAAGGAGCGCGTGCTGGAGCGGGTAGAGACAGCAGGAAGCCTAAGAAAAAAGGTAAGAAAAATGAGCGCGTCAGCGTAAAGTCCGATGGCAAGCATCAATTTGAACTGCCGGTTGAAGCTATCGTAAAAGAGGTCACCATACCGGAGATGATTATGGTGTCCGATCTTGCGCAAAAGATGAGTGTTAAAGCTGCGATGGTGATTAAACACCTCATGAAGCTCGGCATTATGGCGACTATCAATCAAAGCATAGACCAGGAAACAGCCGTAATTTTGGTTGAAGAAATGGGTCATAAAGCGATTATGCAGAGTGATGACGATCTTGAGCAGGAAATGTTGGCTGAGGCGCAAGAAGAAGATAATCGTGTGGAATTACCACGAGCGCCGATTGTTACCATCATGGGTCATGTTGATCACGGTAAAACCTCGCTGCTGGATTATATTCGTAAAACCCGTGTTGCCGCCGGTGAAGCGGGCGGTATTACCCAGCATATTGGCGCCTATCAGGTAAAAACCGATCACGGCTCAGTAACCTTTTTGGATACACCGGGTCACGCCGCATTTACCGCAATGCGTGCCAGAGGCGCGGACGTTACCGACGTGGTGATTGTAGTCGTTGCAGCGGATGACGGCGTTATGCCGCAAACACGGGAAGCGGTCGAACACGCCAGAGCGGCCAATGTGCCGATTATTGTGGCGATTAACAAGATCGATAAACCCGACGCCAATCCTGACAAAGTAATGCAGGAGCTGTCTACCATCAACGTACTTGCGGAAGAGTGGGGCGGCGATGTGCAGTTCCTCAAGATTTCGGCAAAAACGGGTGAAGGTGTCGATGAATTAATCGAAGCGTTGATTGTCCAAACTGAAATTCTTGAATTGAAAGCGCCTGTTGAAGGGGCTGCATCGGGTATTGTTATCGAATCGAGGCTTGATAGAGGTCGCGGTGTCGTGGCAACGGTGTTGATTCAAAAAGGTACTCTGGAAAGTGGTCAAATGGTGTTGTGCGGCCATGAATATGGTCGGGTTAGAGCCATGTTTAACGAGAACGGCGTAACCATCAAAGAAGCCGGGCCTTGTGCGCCGGTTGAAATTTTAGGGCTTTCGGGTACACCGAATGCCGGTGATGTATTTCTGGTGGTACAAAACGAGCGTATCGCCAAAGATTTGGCTAAGCATCGTGAAGACCGCAAAAAACTGTCCCGACATGCCGTGCAGAGCGCCTCTAAATTGGACGATGTATTCTCCAGGATGGCTACCGGTGAAATTGCCAGCGTCAATTTGGTACTTAAAACCGATGTTCAGGGTAGTTTGGAAGCTTTGCGCAGCTCATTAATCGGTTTATCGAATGATGAGGTCGAAGTCAAGATTGTGTTCGGCGGCGTGGGCGGTATTAATGAAGGTGATGCCAATTTGGCATTAGCTACTGGTGCAATTTTGATGGGCTTTAATGTCCGGGCCGATGCGACTGCACGAAAACTGATTGAAGAAAAAGGCATAGACCTGCATTACTACAGCATCATTTATGAAGCGATTGATGAGGTTAAAAAAGCCATCAGCGGCATGCTGGCGCCTGAAATCAGAGAGCAGATTGTCGGTCTTGCCGAAGTGCGAGATGTCTTTAAATCGCCAAAATTCGGCGCGGTTGCCGGTTGTATGGTCATTGATGGCTTTATGAAGAGAAATCTGCCTATCCGGGTTCTACGTGAGAACGTGGTTATTTATGAAGGACAGTTGGAATCTTTACGTCGTTTCAAAGACGATGCGGCTGAAGTCAAGATGGGCATGGAGTGCGGTATCGGGGTAAAAAATTACAACGATGTACAGCCCGGCGATCAGATCGAAGCCTTTGAACGCATAGAAGTTAAACGGGAGTTGTAAGGCTTATGGCAAGAGAATTTGGCCGTAATGCCCGCGTTTCATCGCAGATGCAGAAAGAGCTTTCTTTGGTCTTACAGCGTGATATTGATGATTCCAGACTGGGTTTCATTACTATCAATGAAGTTGTGGTCACTAAAGACCTTGCCGCTGCTAAGGTGTACGTCACGGTACTGAATGTTGACGAGCAGGGCAAAAAAGCCAACGTTAAATTGCTGAACGAGATGTCGCCGGTTATTCGACATCAACTAGCCAAAAGGATGCGTTTGCGGCATATCTCGGTTTTGCGTTTTTATTACGATGATTCATTCGATACCGGCATGCGGGTTGCGGAGTTACTGAGTGATTTGGATAAATCCATCGGCGCAGCTCAGGACAGCTCCAGCGACTCTGCTCAGGACAGGCGCGACGAAAGTTAATCTTGATGAGCAAACGCAAATCGGGTCTTAATATTCACGGCATAATGCTGCTAGATAAGCGTCTGGGCGTGTCTTCAAACAAAGCCTTGCAGGAAGTCAGGCGCTTGTTTAATGCCAATAAAGCGGGGCATACCGGCAGTCTTGATCCTCTGGCTACCGGTTTGTTGCCGCTTTGTTTTGGCGAAGCCACTAAAGTATCGGCGTTGATGTTGGATGACAATAAGCGTTACCAAACGGTTGTTCAGCTCGGGGTTATGACCGATACCGGCGATGCCGAAGGCACAGTGATAGAAACCAAACCGGTGCCTGAGCTATCTATTGACGACATCTTGGTCTGCCTGAAAAAATTTACCGGCGAAATCGATCAAGTGCCGCCGATGTATTCGGCTTTAAAACATAACGGTAAAAAGCTTTATGAGCTAGCGAGGGAAGGCATAACCGTCGAGCGCAAAGCTAGGCATATCAACATCTTCGAATTGAAGCTGCTGGATTTTTCCAAAGATCAGTTGACGCTGGAAGTGTTTTGTTCAAAAGGCACTTATATTCGTTCGCTGGCAGAAGACATCGGACATGAGTTGGGCTGCGGCGGAACGGTAACGGCATTGCGCAGGTTGGCAGCTGGCATTTTCAACATTGAAAATGCCAGAACCATCGAACAGCTGACGGCAATGGACGAGCAAAGCTTGTTGCAATGCCTGATTAATGTCGATAAACCGCTGGAAGCTCTGCCCGCTGTGCAATTGTCCGATCAACAGACCATCTGCATAAAATACGGTCAGTCGCTGGATTTTATGCCCTTCGATGAAGCTCTCCTGGGTGTGGTCGAAGGGCTCAGGGCAAACGGAACGGACGAAGGCCTGAAAAGAACTCAAAGCTTGCCGCTCCCAGCTCACGCCCCTTACCTACATCCCTGTAGGCAAGGTACGGTGCGTATGTATAACGACACGGTATTTTTAGGCTTGGGAGAAATGCTAAGGGATGGTAAACTGGCGCCCAAAAAGTTGTTTAATATGTAGGGGCGAATTTATTCACTCCTACAGTTGAAAGAATACACCTGTTTCTACACCCTATCGTGGAAGCAGTGTACTGAAGGAGTTGCCAATAGTGGCGACTTTATTTTTAATTTTTAATCTACATAGGGATTACAAATGCCATTTACTGCAGAACAAAAAAAAGCGGTCGTCGAAGCGTACCGTCAGTCAGAAACCGACACCGGTTCACCTGAAGTCCAAGTCGCTTTATTGACAGCGCACATTATTCATTTAACACCGCATTTTGCCGAACACAAAAAAGACAATCATTCGCGTCGTGGATTATTACGCATGGTTAATCAGCGTCGTAAGTTGCTGGATTATCTAAAAAATAAAGACGTAAGCCGTTATCGCACATTGCTTGAGCGTCTTGGTTTACGTAAGTAATAGCACAAAGATACGGCACATCACTTTGTGCCGTTTCTGTTTTAACACTTCATGGATTGAACACATTTTCAAACAACTTCTACGCAAAGGAACCTTATAGTGAATCCTATCAGGAAAGAATTTCAGTACGGCGATCGACTCGTTAAATTAGAAACTGGTGAAATAGCTCGTCAAGCAGACGGCGCGGTCATGATTGATGTGGATGGTACAACGCTGTTGGTCACCGTTGTTGGTAAAAAACAGCCAAGTGGCGGCGATTTTTTTCCGTTGACTGTTAACTATCAAGAAAAAGCTTATGCGGCAGGTAAAATACCAGGCGGATTTTTTAAGAGAGAAGGTCGTCCCAGTGAAAAAGAGACCTTAACGTCTCGTCTGATTGACCGTCCGATTCGTCCTCTTTTCCCTGCGGGCTATACCAACGAAGTTCAGATCATTGCAACAGTCGTATCATTAAATCCTGAAGTCGATCCTGAAATTCCCGCTTTATTGGGCGCATCTGCTGCCTTGGCAGTTTCAGGCTTGCCTTTTAACGGCCCGATAGGCGCAGCCACCGTCGGTTATAAAGACGGCGAGTATTTATTGAACCCAAGCGCTGCCGAATTAAAAGAATCAAAGCTGCAATTGGTCGTTGCAGGAACGGCACATGCCGTATTGATGGTGGAATCTGAAGCCGACAACCTGTCGGAAGAAGTGATGCTGGGTGCAGTCTTATTTGGTCACCAGCAAATGCAGGTTGCCATTAACGCGATTAACGAATTTGCAGCTGCTGCAGGTAGAGGCGTCGTTGAGTGGGTCGCTCCCGAAGTTAATGCCGAGCTTAAAAAACGGGTGACTGAGGAAGTTGAAGCGGGCATTAAAGCAGCTTATCAAGTCGCTGAAAAACTGGTCAGACAAGAGCAATTGAAAGAAATCAGAAATGCCGTGGTTGAAAAACTGGTGGCTAATGGCGAGTATGCCGAAAGCGACATACGCGGCATTATCGAACATCTGGAATACAGCATCGTCCGTAACGCCATCCTTAACGAAGGCAAGCGTATCGACGGTCGCGCATTAGACAAAATCAGGCCGATTACGATCAGAACCGGCGTATTGCCTAGAACCCATGGTTCGGCATTGTTTACCCGTGGCGAAACCCAAGCTTTAGTGGTTGCAACACTGGGTACACAACGCGATGCTCAAACTATTGATGCATTGGCTGGTGAGTACAAAGAGCCGTTCATGTTGCATTACAACTTCCCTCCGTACAGCGTTGGCGAAACCGGTTTTGTCGGCTCACCCAAACGTCGCGAGATTGGTCATGGCCGCTTGGCGAAACGTGGCGTTGCCGCCGTATTACCCAATATGGAAGAGTTTCCTTACACCATTCGGGTGGTCTCGGAAGTCACCGAATCCAACGGCTCAAGTTCGATGGCCTCGGTTTGCGGTGCCAGTCTTGCGTTAATGGATGCCGGCGTACCTATTAAATCACCGGTTGCCGGTATCGCGATGGGCCTGATTAAAGAAGGCGACCGCTTTGCGGTATTGTCAGACATCATGGGTGATGAAGATCATCTGGGCGATATGGACTTTAAGGTTGCCGGTTCAGTCGATGGCATTACCGCACTGCAAATGGACATCAAAATAGATGGCATTACCGCAGAAATCATGAGGTCAGCACTGGAACAAGCAAAACACGGTCGCTTGCATATCCTGGCTGAAATGAACAAAGCGTTGTCCGCCACGCGTGAAGAAATGTCCGACTACGCACCGCGTATCATCACCTTTAAAATCGATCCTAGCAAAATCCGCGAAGTTATCGGTAAAGGCGGCGCAACTATCCGCAGCATTACCGAGCAAACCGGCGCTAGTATCGATTTGACCGATGATGGTGTCGTTAAAGTGGCATCTGTCGATAAAGCCGCCGGTGCAGAAGCGCGTCGTCTGATCGAAGAAATTACCGCTGAAGTTGAAGTCGGTAAAATCTACGAAGGTAAAGTAGTCAGGTTAATGGATTTTGGCGCTTTTGTTACCATCCTTCCTGGCAAAGACGGCTTGGTTCATATCTCGCAAATTTCAGAAGAACGCGTTGATAAAGTCAGCGACAGGCTCAATGAAGGCGATGTGGTCAGAGTCAAAGTACTTGAAATAGACCGTCAAGGCAGAGTCAGATTGAGTATGAAAGAAGTCGAAGCGGAATAACCCCGTGCTGGATTGCTGTCCTTAACAAAAGAGCAGCTTAAGGGTGTAAAAAGGGATTGTGATTCGTCACAATCCCTTTTTTCGTTTAGTCTGTCTGACCGAAAATAGAAAGCTTTTCGTTCTCGGACGGTTAGGCTGGAGGATTGGTAAGTAGGTGTCCATAACTGTTTTAACAAAACACTGAAGTAGGAGCGGCTTTAGCCGCGATAATCGGTAAGCGTCTGTCCCTACCACAAAGATTCTTCGGGCAAATTCTGTTTGATCATTTCGATTTGTTTGGGAGCCAGTGGCAGCAATTCATCAATGCGGCTGAGCGGCCACGCCGGGAGTTTTTCGATGGTGTCTTTCAGCCATGCTTCCGGGTTTAAGCCATTAAGCTTGGCCGTGCCGAGCAAGGTTTGTATGGCGGCGGCACGTTACCCGGCCCGCTCTGAACCGGTGAACAACCCATTTTTCTTGCTAATGGTGGTGGGGCGGATGCAGTTTTCCACCGAGTTGTTGTCTATCGGCAGGTACCCGGTTTCGGCATAGCGGATCAGGGTCGGCCAGCGCTTTAGGGTGTAGTTCATAGCCCTAGCGGCGGCGCTGCCGTCGGCAATGCCCACCCGTGTCGCTACCAGCCATGTATGGAACGCTTGAAGGTGGGTAGGCTCTTTTCCGTCCTCAGTTGTTTGCGCGACTCGACATTAAAATCCTTGGCTTCCGCTTCTATCGAATAGAGCAGCGCAATGCGTCGCAAAGCTTCCAAGGCCATAGGGCTTTCCCGCAGTAGGTTCTCTATTCTCGGACAGGCTCCTAGTGCAGGTCGTTGGATGGATGCCTGAATAACGGAAGAGGCACTCGTCTTCTCTCGGGTAGCAGGGTCGGCATGTACTCGAAAATTTATTGCCCAGTGCTGGAGACCCGTTACGGTGGTGGGGAGACTATCGACTGCTGCGTATAAGGAAACGAAAACGCAACAGGCTAAAAAACCCCCACCTCATCTTTCGACAAGGTAGGATTTCATAACCATTCAAAACCAGCCCTTTGTTTTCATTTGAGGAAATTAACCACAAAAATAGCACAAGAAACAGTTATTCCTAATGACCAAAACATAAACCGATCCAAACGCTTACCCATTTCATTAAATTTTTTATCAACCTGCTCAAAACGCTTACCCATTTGCTTAAAACCCTTATCCATTTGCTTAAAACCCTCAGCCATCAATTCGCGCTGATGCTTTAATTCTTCTTCGACGCGGATCGTTCTTTCCCTTAAATCCAATTCATAGCGCACATTGGCGTTTAATGCCTCTGGCGTCTCAGAAATAACCTTTTTAATTAACACCTGAATTTGATCTATATCTTCTTGAATCAATGACATCCGCAAACCTCGGGCTCATAATTAACGTTCGGTTAGTATAGCAAAAATGACTTATCCTTGTTAAATTCACCTGTTAATTTAACATAACAGCCATTATAGGGATGGAATGGGGAGAAATGAAAAAACAAACCTGCCCCCATTTTTTCCTTCGCCTCACCGGTCGCCAAATGTTGGGCAACGAAAAGATGTTGCCCAACCTACCCGGCTGAGGTATAGCACATGTAGAGCGGTTTGCTATCGCGAAACCGCCCTACATGCTACGAAGATTCATTTTTATTATGTTGATGGGGAGAGGGTATGCCCAACTATCGACGCCACTTTATGGTGGGCGGTTGTTATTTCTTTACCGTTAAAATTTTGGAACGGCAACTACTTTGCTAACTGATCATGTTGAGTTACTGCGCGATTCGGTACGCAGGGTGCGTCATTTATATCCTTTCCACATTGATGCTTGGGTGGTGTTACCCGATCACATGCATTGCATCTGGTCATTGCCACCGGATACTGCTGATTTTCCGATGCGTTGGCGGCTGATTAAATTGCTTTTCTCCAAAGGCTTACCGCGCGCCGAACGCCTATCGGCGACACGGCAACAACGGGCCGAACGGGGAATATGGCAACGCCGCTATTGGGAACATGCCCTTGTTAACGAGCGGGATTATGCTCAACATATTGACATCCATGTAAATCCACTCAAACATGGCTATGTGCAACGGGTTTGCGATTAGCCGCATTCAACTTTTCATCATTATGTTGCCGATGGTATTTTACCGCTTGATTAGTGTGTGGCGATATGATCGATTTGCCGGCTGTTTCGGAACGTTTTAAATGCAAAAAAACACCCTAAAATAGCAGTGGCCGC
>JBCKWO010000043.1:0-17279 GCA_038922535.1 Methylobacter sp.
TATTTTGTTGGTGTTTTGTCAGCACCCATTTTCGGCAAGCTCGTCGCTGCTGGGTTGAAAAATCATGACTGAGACAGATGTTATTATTATCGGCGCGGGTGCAGCGGGACTCATGTGCGCAATTGAAGCAGGCAAGCGCGGCCGTCAAGTGTGGGTTCTGGATCATGCGAACAAAGCCGGAAAAAAAATCCTGATGTCCGGCGGCGGTCGCTGTAATTTCACCAATTATTCGATTGAGCCGGATAACTATATTTCGCACAACGCGCATTTTTGCAAGTCGGCGCTGAGCCGCTATACACAGTGGGATTTTTTGGCTTTAATCGAACGCTACCAGATACCTTTTCACGAGAGAGATCACGGGCAGTTGTTTTGTAATGAAAGCGCCCGGGATATTCTGAATATGCTGTTAGCGGAATGTGACAAAGCGGGGGTCATCGTGCAGTTGAGTACCCAGATCGATACAATTGCACAGCAAGACCAGAAATTCCATCTTAACACCAGCCACGGCAATTTTGTCGGTCAGGCCTTAGTGGTTGCGACGGGTGGCTTGTCGATACCTAAAATGGGCGCGACGCCTCTGGGTTATAAAATTGCGCAGCAGTTTGGCATTAAGGTATTGCCTACCAGCGCCGGCCTGGTTCCGTTTACTTTACAGCCTGATGATAAAGAAAAGTTTTCGGAGCTATCGGGCATTGCCGTACCTTGCGTGGTCAGCAATGAAAGGCGAAGTTTCAGTGAGAATATATTGTTTACACATCGCGGATTAAGCGGTCCGGCGATTTTGCAGATTTCATCCTATTGGCGTACCGGTGAGCACATCGTTATTAACTTATTGCCAAATGTGAATCTGGATAGGGAGCTAAAATCGAAACGCCAGCAAAAGGTCAAAAACAAGCTAAAAACGATTTTAGACGGCTATTTGCCCAAGCGGCTGATCAGTGTTTTTCTGCCTGAAGATTTACTGAATTTGTCGCTACAGGATTTGTCGGATAAGCAGATTCAGTTAGTGGCCGATCAACTTCACCACTGGATAGTCAAACCCAATGGCACAGAAGGTTATCGCACTGCCGAAGTGACTTCCGGCGGGGTTGACTGTGATGCTGTTTCATCTAAAACCATGGAAAGCAAGCAGGTGCCGGGGCTTTATTTTATCGGTGAAGTGCTGGATGTTACCGGCTGGCTGGGTGGTTATAATTTTCAGTGGGCATGGTCGTCAGCTTGGTGTGCAGGGCAATACTGTTGATATAGACTTTCAGGAATTAAATTTCCATGACTCCAATTTAAAAATACCTATAAAATCAATGTGTTTTTTATGCGTAGAGTAACTTCTCATTAGTTGCAGGTAGCTTACAAATCAATAACTTATAGAGCACAAAAACCAAAAAAACTAATATTTTCATGGCAAGCCAGCGTAACTCATTGATTCTTGGTTCTGCGGTGATAAAAAAATCGAATTTCAGTGAATTTTTATGCCGCTAACTAATTGAAAAATAAGCTTACCTGTGACTAATGAGAAGTTACTGCGTAGATCGGAAATTATTTATCTGAAAGTGTATAGAATGATTTTTTGCGTCGTTGGGCAAACTTAATCCCTTGTTGTTTATGCCGAAAGACAGAACAAACCGCTGTCTATTCGACCCTTTCCCGCGCGTAATCAATCTTAATGATGCATTACTTCAAGCCCTAACTTTTGACCCATTTTGCACATGCGTATTATAAAGATAACGCGGATTAATATATTGCCGTGTTTCCAAACTTATTATTAATGAGAGTTTATATCGTGAGCATGCGTTTTATGATTTCTTTATTGTTGCTGTGGATTTATACGGCCAATGTTTACAGTGAAGAAAATCGTCAAATGTCGTGCGAAACTTCTCACAGCAGATCGAACGACTTGAGGTTACAGCAACCGCCAAGGCGAGTGCTGCTTGTGCCTTTATTAAGCAGGGGTCCGCATACCACTGAGAACCCACGGTGGCCAGAACAGCCCGCCCGCACTCTGAAAGCCTTTTATCGGAACCGATTTAATGCGGATGTTACACAGCTGCGAGATGTCTGGAGCTGGACAGATTATTACCGGCAGGTCGAGCAAATAATGCAGCAGCAACCTCCTTTCGACCGGGTTATGTTCATCGGTCATGGCGGTTTCGATGGCCCGATACTCAAAAATGCCGTATTTTGGCAAAACTTTAAAGTAACGGGGAGTAAAGGTGAGTTGATTCAGTATTCCGAGGCACAACCCGGACTTAAGAATGTGCTGTCCATTACCTTTGATGCTGAAAAAAACCGCATATTCAGTGACTATATGATCTCGCACTGGTCGGAATTTGCGCCGATGAAATCGACCGATATTTGGCATCAGCTTAAAGGCTTGGAAAAACAACTCCAGCCGCTGAATCATATTTGTTATCAACAATACTGTTCACCGAATCAATTGGCTACAAATACCGAACAGCAGCGTGAATACCGGCTCAATCTCTGTGAACTCATTTGTCGTGAACCCCTGTTCGAGCAAAAGACAGCTGTTGAACTATCCCCAGAACGGTTCTTTCATTTCACAAATTCCCTGAGTTCGCTGGTAACGGCAGACGGCCTGATTTTTTTCGGTGCCTGCAACCCCGGCAGTGCGGCTCCGGAAAAAGTAGTGGAAAAGGATGAAACAGGGTTGTTAATCAACTCAACACTTGCTGGCGGGCCACACAAGAGCTACGTGCATCTGGTTAGCGCAGCAACCGATCACATCATCGCTGGTCCGGTAGGACAAAGCAGCGCCGAGGACATTGTAAATCGAATTATCATGTTTGAAACCGGTCGCCCTCAATACAATTTATGCATTGTTACGCCTGCGACGAAGTGATCATGTACAGTATTTTCAAACTATGATAATTGCAATCAATTTTCCGTTCGTGGTGAGCCCTTCGGCTACGCTCAGGAGAGTCTTGTCGAACCACATCAGCTCTTCGACAAGCTCAGAGCGAACGGTGAATTATGTGATTTGTCATTAATCACCATTGAAAATGCTATAACAAGCCGCATCAACAAATGGGCGGCCCATCATTCGCTCCACGCGGCAGCGATAAAGTTAAAACATATCCTGTGTGACATAAATTTCGTACCCAGAAATACTGACCCCAATACCTTGTTGGTCGTATTTCGGCGACAGGATGTTTTTTCGATGCGGCGGACTGTCCATCCACCCCTGCACGGTCGATTGCACAATTTCTTTCTGTGTTTTCCAGACGTATTCTTTTTTTACCGCAACACCGTCTTGTTTCGTCGTAACGACTTTATCGTAAAGATGATTCATAAATATGTTTTCACCCGGACCGATTGCCCAGGTATTAGCGTCGGCTGGTTTTTTCTTATCCCATCCCAACTTTTTAGCCCGCATGACGGGATCTTCCCCCTGCAAATTCGTGTGGCTAAAAAAATGATAGCTTGCCATATCGCTGCTATGCTTGCGGGCGATAGCAGCGAGTAGCTCATCCCAAGCCAATGGGGACAAGCCGTATTTTTGTCGTTCCCGGTTTATCTGGTGATGAATTTGGCGTTCAAGTTTAGCAGCAGTTATCTCCGGCGGCGCGTCAGCATTGGCTGCTACCGGATAATGAGCAACGCCGAGGCAAAAAACGAGCATGGATAAAATTGGTTTCATAAAAGTTTTACTTAATCATAATCAGCAGAGTTTTGTTTTTGGCCGCTGAGTAGTTGCGTAGTCCATTAGCGACCGGCTCCGACGACCATCGTTGTAGTCAATTTTTCACCACCCCCAACACCATTGCAATATGCGCCAGCTCGGCGACGCTTGATACGTTAAGTTTGCTCCTTATTTGGGTGCCGTAATTGGCGACGGTTTTATAGCCCAGACAAAGTTCGTTGGCAATTTTGTGGGCGGTCAGGCCTTTTGCCAACAGTAGGAACACATCGAATTCTCTGGCGGATAGGCTATCTATAATGGATTGGTAATCGGCTTTGCTGTTTTGTAAAGTCTGGTTAAGCATCAAGCCCTGCTCGATATAAATATCGCCTTTAGCTATTTTTTGTATCGCCGTCACCAGTATTCCGGGGGCGCTGTTTTTGGTGATATAGCCTTTGGCGCCGGCGCTCATGGCTCTATCCACATAGACCATTTCATCGTGAACGCTAAATACCAGGATCTTGGCGTTGCTGTCGCGGTTGCAGATGCGGCGTATGCTCTCCAGTCCGCCAATGCCGGGCATCGATAAGTCCAGCACCATGACATCCGGCTGTTGCTCCAGATACAGTTGGCAAGCCGCTTCGCCACGTTCGGCTTCGGCGATAACGTCAATATCGGCCTCTGTCGATAGCAGCATCCTGAAACCTGCGCGTACCACGGCATGATCGTCAACCAGGATGACTTTTATCTTGTCTTTCATGGCAGCGGAATAGTCGCGATGATGCTCATGCCTTGCTGCGGCCGAGTCTGTATGATTAATTCGCCGCCAAGACTGTTGATTCTTTCCCGCATACCCAATAAGCCAAAACCAGTTTTAACGGTATCGATTGCGCAGCCTTGTCCGTCGTCGGTGACTTGTAGCCGCAGCGCCGTTCCGGTTTCGGCCTGATGTTCGATTTTCAGGCTGATGGAGGCTTGCTTGGCCTGCGCATGACGGACAATATTGGTTAAGCATTCTTGTACGACTCTAAATATTTGAATAGTGATTCTTTGCTCCAGATGATCGACTTCGTCAGGGCAGTCGATAGTGAGTTTTAATTCGGGATTTCTAATTGACCAGTGATTTAGCAAATCTTCCAGTGTGGCTTTCAACCCCAGCTCGGTCAGTACCAAAGGATGCAGTTGATGCATCATGGAGCGTACCACGGTCATTAAATGGTCGCAGATAGTGATAATGGCGTTGGTCGTTTGTTTAATGTCCATCGCTTCGGCTTGGGGGCGCCCGGCAGTCACCGCCATGACTTTAATGGCGGTTAGCGATTGCCCCAGTTCGTCATGCAACTCCTGCGACAGCCGTTGCCGCTCGTCTTCCTGTATCTCCAGAGTGTGTTGGGTTAATGCGCGGTTTTCCTGCTGGCTGGCATTCAGCTCGCCGGTCATGTGATTGATCGCCTTAGCGATGTTGTCATATTCCTGAATGGAAAAGTCGGGTAGCTTTTGCCGGTATTGGCCGGTTTCAATGACTTTTAATGCGTTAACAATGACGGCAATGGACTTAAGCGCATTGTTAAAAGCTAAATTGACGGCTAAAAAAGTAAACAGTGTCAGTAGAAAAATCGAGCTGAAAAAACCAATGCTTTCTTGCCAGACTTCGGTGATTTCATCCAGCGGGTTGGCCTGGATAATCAGGGTGATTTGTTCGCCATTGAAGCTGGTGATTGGATGTTCAACTTTGGGGTAGTTGGCTGAAACCAGATTGATGAACCATTGCGGCGGCTTTTCGCCATCATGGGTTGGCCGGTTATTATGGGCAAAACTGATGATTCGCCCGGAAGGTTCTTTGAGTTGAATGCTTAAATGCCGAGTTTGATTCAGCGAATTAAGCTTCGGCAACCACTCGGTTTCATTAAATGGAGTTTGCGAGGCCTGTGAAAAACCAAAGCTTATCAGTTGCACGGCCAGGTTGATAGACGAGTCGATTTCTTTATTTACCGCATCGCGCGCCTGCCAAATGGCTATCGAACTGCCCAATATCAAAATACACAGGGAAGAGATCAAAATTCGAATGTTGATTTGGTAACGTAGACTCATGGGTGTGGGCATTCAAAGATTACGGCAAAGTACAATATTATTCATTCATGACAAGTTATTCGCCAGAGGAAAAATTCTTTTTTTCGGTAATGCTGTTTTGAGGTCCTTGTTATATTAGAATTGTCAGAGTTGTATGAAAGGCATCGTAACACTAATATTGCAGATAGCTTCGTCAGGATAAATTACCCTCTTTAAATGGAGGGCAGTCTCAATGCCTTACCCTCTCCTTTCCATTCGAATATTTAGATGGATGGCTAAATATACAGTTGACAGGGGAGGGAGTAGAAAGCATAATACGCGTCTCAGTAGGCGCCTGTAGCTCAGCTGGATAGAGTACTCGGCTACGAACCGAGCGGTCGGGAGTTCGAATCTCTCCAGGCGCACCATATTGAATAAATGATTATTCCCCTGTAGCTCAGTTGGTAGAGCGGATGACTGTTAATCATTAGGTCGGCGGTTCGAGCCCGTCCGGGGGAGCCAAGTAAAACAAAGCCTTACATGGAAATGTGGGGCTTTTTTTATGTCTGAAATATCCCATGTGACACTCCATAGGAAATTAAAGCTCAACCTTTCCGCACAGTAACGAGGGCTCAAAAATCAAAGCCTGCACGTTCTGCACGTCAACAACGAAGGCAGTTGAACAGACAAATCCAGGAGCGAGTTAAAACGAACAATGTTCATCAAAAATCAGCAACAGTATCATTTGTTTTTTCGCTACCATCACCTAGCTAGTTTTACAGCTGGGACATCACCTACCTGCCATCGATTAAGGCAGTATTCTGGCGCAATTCTAATTTCAATAAAAACACACAGGTAATAGTGATAGACTGCTAATCTGCCATTACTGGCAAGGTGAAATAAAAAGATGATATAGCATGAAAAACCGCAAAATAACTATTGGCCGTTCAACTGATTGTGACATCGTTTTGGGTGATCTAACCGTAAGCCGACTTCACGCTGAATTAGAGTTGCTTGAAAATAACCGTCTGTTATTGACTGATTGCAACAGTAGCCAAGGGTCATTTGTTATCAACGGTGGCAAAGAGGAAAGAGTTAGCCAGCGTATAGTTTCAGAGCTTGATTCGTTGAAGTTCGGTAATATTACGATTACAGTCAGTGAAATTGTCACCGCAACGCAATTATATGAATCCTATACGGTAGATGTTAATGATGATTACCGCGATGGTAATCCAAAAGAAGCAAATCGCATTCACCAGGCGCCAGTTAAAAGTCAATGTGCTAATTCTGGCTCAACAGAAAGCTTTTCCCAGCTATACTTTTCCTTTGATGGCCGTATTACACGCTCTACCTATTGGTTAAAATTCATTCTACCAGGTACATTAATTAGCCTCTTGTTAGCCTTTGTGGATATCAGTACGAGTAACTTTAATTATTCAATAGGTCTTGGTACTTATTCAGGATTATTTGCTATTGTCCAACTTATACCTTCGTGGGCAATGGGCACTAAGCGATGTCATGATAGAAACAGATCTTGGTGGTTTCTTTTGGTTGGGATGATACCTCTGGTTAATTTTTGGCCAATAGTTGAATTAGGCTTTTTAAGAGGTACAGTTGGCGACAACAGTTATGGTTCTGATCCTTTATTAAGAAAAGAATAAATATTTTGAGCCGACATTAATGATTCTAACCGCCGATACACTAAGGATGTTTTGTGAGTGACAAACAGCTTTGCATTAATTGTTTGCAGGAAACTTATGGAGCTTATCCTTGCCCAATTTGTCGCTGGTCGCCAGAGGCGCAAAAAAGCGAGTCGGGGCTTTATTTAGCGCCTGGCATCATCCTGCATGATCAATACCAAATTGCCAAAGTTTTAGGGCATGGCGGCTTTGGCATCACTTATCTGGCCTTAGACACCAATCTGCAAATCAAGCTGGCTATTAAGGAGTATATGCCACGCGACTTTGCTACCCGCAATTCGATAAGCGGAGAAATAACCGTCTTCGCAGGTGACGCCAAAGAAAATTTTGCTTATGGTCTGAATAGTTTCCTTGAGGAAGCTCGCACTCTAGCCAAGTTCCAACAACATGCAGGTATTGTTTCGGTTTTAAACTTCTTCAAGGCCAACGGCACCGGTTATATGGTGATGGAATATGTCGAAGGACTGACGTTAAAGGAGCATTTAACCGATAAGGGCAAATTATCCTGGGATCAAACACTGCAATTGTTCATGCCGGTGATGGATGCGCTTAGAGAAGTCCATAAGAACGGTGTGCTACACAGGGATATAAGCCCGGACAATATTTATTTATGTCAGGATAGCCGAATTAAATTGCTGGATTTTGGCTCGGCTCGATTTGCCTTGGGTGGGCATAGTCGGTCACTTTCAGTTGTGGTTAAACCGGGTTATGCGCCAGAAGAGCAATATCGCACTAAAGGCAATCAAGGTGCTTGGACAGATGTTTATTCGGTTGCAGCTTGCATGTACCGATGCGTTGCCGGTACAGCCCCACCTGACGCCTTAGATCGACTGGATGAGGATGATTTAATTACTCCCGCTAAGCTTGGGATACAGATCCCTAAAAATGCTGAACAAGCATTAATGACAGCACTAGCGGTTAAAGCGGTTAATCGTTTACAGAGTATTGAACAATTCCAGCAAGCCTTATTAAATGAACGTAACACATCCTCACATACGCCAACCAAAAAACCTTCGCCTAGTCCACGCGAACAAAATACGCCACCGACTGATAATACAAAAAGTGGAAAATGGGCGTTCTGGATATTAATTGTGGCTGTTGCCTTTATATGGTTGAACAGTCAAGATGAAGATAATAAGACTGAAACAATTACTAATGGTAAGGCGCCTTTGCATGTTCCGATAGCACCCGTAATATCTAAGCCAGTTGAGCCTCAATATGGCATCCAAATTAATAATAAATGTAGAGAACCCATAACAACCGCTTTAGTGTATTGGAATGGTGAAGATTGGGTTGCTAAGGGTTGGTTTAAGTCTGAGCCACTTTCCATGCTTGATACAGAAGTATTCACTAGATCGAAAGACGTATACAGCTATGCATACTCAGATAAACATGTATCGGAGGGTACAAAAGACAAGGGATTACCAAGGTATATAACCAAATCTGCAAATTTTACGTCGTACACCAATGCTCCCCTTAAAGCTGATGATAAAATACTGGTTACATTCTTAGTAAATAATCCAGAAGAGAAGGTTAATTCAAAGGGCACTTATCTCGAGTTGACCTTTATATGTCCGGATAAACCAGAGCCAGTTATTGATACTCATAAGGAGGAGATTGATGTTCATCCGTATGATTTGGTTCAGTCCACAAAGTGGAAGAAAAAATTCGTTAATATAACTAAAAATAAATATCAGGCATTTGTTGATAGGCTTACAGTTGCAAGCAATACTACATTAGTTGGCGATTGGATTGTCGGATACGGACTTGCCCCACATTCAGGTGGCCGTGATGAAGCGGCTTTTGCTATTGAGGTTACGTCAGGTAATGTGTTTGGAGCCATGCTTGAAAATGGTGATAAAATTACAGAGTTTGGCTTGGGGAAATCTTGGAAACAAGCCCCTGATTTTTTGAAAAAATGGGCTTCTAAAAGACAATTAGATATCACTAAAAACAAGCAAGAGGAAGTTAAAATAGAAAAACCTGTTGCGACCAATAATGAGAGTGAAGAAAAGAAACTAGGTGATAAATATTACCAAGACGGCGATTATAAGCTGGCGCTTCAATGGTATAGAAAGGCGGCTGACCTTGGTGACTCAGGCGCTCAACATAAGATAGGTGTCATCTATGCACAAGGTAAAGGTGTCCATCAAGATGATCAGATAGCGGTCGAATGGTTTAAAGTGTCTGCGGAACAGGCCAATGCATTAGGTCAAAATAATTTAGGTTTTATGTATGAAAATGGACGGGGTGTACCTCAAAATCATCAGGAAGCTATTAAGTGGTATAGGAAGGCGGCAGACCAAGGTAATCCAGAAGCTATTAAGGCGTTATCTCATAGGCTATTTCTTCGTGACCAAAGGCGATACAGCCCAAGGTAATCCAGAAGCTATTAAGGCGTTATCTCTTCAAAAGATAAATGAAGAGTCGTTAATAAAGTCCGGTAGGGTACGCTGTGCGTACCTTTTATATTCATGGCGTAATTGAAAATGGTACGCGCAGCGTACCCTACGGGGCTACTGGAGCTCTACGGAGATCGATAGTAACGTCGCGTGGGCCCAGAACTTCAACAATGACGCCCAGAACTACCACGGCAAGGACGGCACGCTTCCAGTGCGTGCTGTTCGGGCTTTTTAACCCTTTAACTATTTACTTTTCACTGCGTAGCGGTTTTATGACATTATCTCGAGATAAGTGCCCAAATCAATTTCACGCCATGACTGGAGTTGATGGGTGGCTATCTGTGCTTTCCGATAATGATAATTTTTTATTTTCAGTTCCTGAATCCATAAGGATGTTTTGTGAGTGATCAACAGCGTTGCCTTAATTGTCTACAGGAAACCCAGAGTTTCTATCCCTGCCAGCAATGCGCCTGGTCACCGGATAAACAGAGTGAATCAGGGCTGTATTTATCGCCCGGAACCCTTCTGCATAATCAGTACCAAATTGCCAAAGTATTAGGGCATGGTGGTTTTGGCATTACTTATCTGGCTTTGGATACCAATCTGCAAATCAAGCTGGCTATTAAAGAGTACATGCCACGGGATTTTGCTACCCGCAATTCCACTAACGCCGAAGTATCCACTTTTGCCGGAGATGCCAAAGAAAATTTTGCTTATGGTTTGAATAGTTTCCTTGAGGAAGCGCGAACCTTAGCCCAGTTCCAACAACATGCGGGCATCGTCTCGGTTCTGAATTTCTTTAAGGCCAACGGCACCGGTTATATGGTGATGGAATATGTAGAAGGATTGACGTTAAAGGAACATTTAGTCAATAAGGGCAAATTATCTTGGGATCAAACGCTGCAATTATTCATGCCAGTGATGGATGCGCTCAGGGAAGTCCATAAACACGGTATGCTGCATCGTGACATTGCCCCGGACAATATTTATCTGTGCCGGGATAACCGGATTAAATTACTGGATTTCGGTTCAGCCCGTTATGCTTTAGGCGGTCATAGTCGATCGCTTTCGGTGGTGGTTAAGCCCGGTTACGCACCCGAAGAGCAATATCGTACAAAAGGCAATCAAGGCGCTTGGACAGATGTTTATTCGGTCGCTGCCAGCATGTACCGCTGTGTTACTAGTGTAGTGCCACCTGATGCCTTAGATCGGCTGGACGAAGATGAGCTGGCCAGGCCTTCTGAGTTAGGCGTTGAGATTCCAGCAAATGCAGAACAGGCGCTGTTAGCTGCTTTGGCAGTTAAAGGTGTGAATCGCACTCAGAGCATTGAACAATTTCAGCAGGCGTTATTGGGAACTGCAACATCAAATAAAAAAGATGAAACCTTTACTAAATCCGTAAAACCAGTAACGGGTAAATGGAAGGATTCTCCTTTACAAAAGGATGCGGTTAAACATAAAAAAGGCTACGGCATAGTGTGGGGATTAGCAACCGTAATATTAGTCAGTCTCTTGGTGTACTACGGTAAAGATGCCATCAACACCTATCAACAGACTTCTTCTGATGAATTAAACAAAGCATTACAATTTTCTCAGCAAGGAAACTATGGAGAGGCTCTAAAAATTTGGAAGCTTATTGCTGATCAAGGCAAAGCAAATGCTCAATATAATTTAGGTGTTATGTACGCAAAGGGTCAAGGCGTCCCAAAAGATGACCAACAAGCAATGCAGTGGTTTCGAAAGGCTGCTGATCAAGGTTATGCAAGGGCACAATATAATCTAGGCGTTATATATCAATATGGACAGGGAGTCACTCAAGATGAGTCGCAAGCAATGCTGTGGTTTCGAAAGGCTGCGGATCAGGGTCTTGCACATGCCCAGCATAATCTAGGCTTTATGTACGCAGAGGGTCAAGGCGTCCCAAAAGATGATCAGCAAGCGGTACAGTGGTATCGGAAGGCTGCGGATCAGGGTCTTGCAAATGCTCAATATAATTTAGGCAATATGTACGTAGAGGGTCAAGGCGTCCCAAAAGATGACCAACAAGCGGCGCAGTGGTTTCGAAAGGCTGCGGATCAGGGTTATGCAGATGCCCAAAATAATTTAGGCCTTATGTACGTAATTGGTCAAGGCGTCCCAAAAGATGACCAGCAAGCGGCGCAGTGGTTTCGAAAGGCTGCGGATCAAGGTGATGCAAATGGCCAATATTATCTAGGTGTTATGTACGCAGAGGGTCAAGGCGTCCCAAAAGATGACCAGCAAGCGGTACATTGGCTTCGAAAGGCAGCAAAGCAAGGAAATAATAATGCGATTAAGGTGCTTAAGGACATGGGTGTCAAGCCATGAACCCCGCAGCTTGGCGTGAAGCTATCAAGCAAATTCTACTAGCCTTTCTATTGATCATTTTTTTTGCATCAAGCCCAGCACTCTATGCAGGAACCTCACAAAAACACGCCTTGCAAAGCACGGTCAGGGTTCTGTGTAAAACCAAGAGCTATCAAATGGGCTCAGGCTTTGTAGTGGGACATTCTGACCATATTGTTACCAATTGGCATGTGGTGGCTTGCACTGAGAAGCAGGGCGAGGTTTCTGTGCTTTTGCATGATGGCTCGCAGTTTACCGCTAGCGTTTTGATGAAGCAGGCGCATAAAGATTTAGCTATCCTAAAGTTAGCCCGCCCCCTTAAGCTGCCGTCGGTTAAATTCGCTTCTAGCCAAGCTGTTGCCGTCGGCGATGATGTTTGGGTTGCTGGTTTTCCGGGCGGCGCTGATGATATTGCTGGCGTCAGTGAGCTGGGTGTAGCCAGCCTTAGCAAGGGTATCGTCAGCCGCCAAATCCAATCCGCAGAAAATGTCGCTTTATATCAAACGGAAGCGGCCATTAATCTGGGTAATTCCGGCGGGCCTTTGATTGATGAATTTGGCCGGGTGATCGGAATTAATGTCGCTAAATCTCTGGCGTTAGTGGCGACGGTGGTGCCTGACGCTGAAAAGGGCAGTGCGATTTCTTTACAGCGATTGCCTTTGTCTGAGGGTATTGGCTGGGCGATCCAGGTTGATGAACTGTTGCCTGAGCTGGATCGACTGCATATCCCCTATCAGGTCGATTCTTCGCCGCCACACTTTATTGCACGATTATGGTTACGTGAGCCTTTCAGCCTGATCATTTTTATAGTCCTTATGATGATCGGCGTGGTGTTGGTGAAGTTACTTTATCGGCAAAAAGGCAATGTTATCGATGAGTTGATTAATGACACGCGGCATTACCTTCAAAAAAATAAGCCACCGTTAGTTAATAACCAGGATACCCGTCAGCGAGCCATGCTGTATTGCCTGAGTGGGTCTTATGCCGGTAATAGCCTTGAGCTAAACAACCAAACGCTGTCTATTGGGCGTGACCCGGACTTATGTCAATTGGTCATGCCGGCAACGCTTAGCGAGATAGGCAGGCGGCATTGCAGTTTATCGTTCGATCAAAATCAACAATGCTTCTGGCTGGAAGACCATTGGTCTTCTAACGGTACTTTTATTAACAGCCAGCGGATAGCCTCGGGGCAACTCCAGCGTTTAAACAATGGCGCGCATTTTTATGTGAGCAGTCCTGAAAACGAATTTAAAGTAGGTCTAGTGAAATGAATTATCAGGTAGCAACGCTAAATCAACAGGGCGGGCGAGCCTATAACGAAGACTATTGCAGTTCTATTGAGCTTGCGGATCAATTACACTGTTGGGTGGTTGCGGATGGGCTGGGTGGGCATGGTGGCGGCGATGTCGCCTCTAAATTAGCTGTTGAGGCGATGCTTAATACGCTGGACGAAAACCCTTTGCTGGCAACCGAAACGCTTAATTTGCAATTCAACAAGGCACAAGAAGCGGTTATTGAGGGGCAAAGCCGCTCGTTAAAACTGGCGCAGATGCAAACAACGGCGGTGGTGCTGATTGTCCATCATGATTCGGCGTTATGGGGACATATTGGCGATACTCGGCTTTATTATTTCCATGAAGGCCGAATACAAAAACAGACCAGCGACCACAGTGTGCCGCAAATGTTGGCAAATGCCGGTGAAATCGAGGCCTCTGAAATTCGCTTCCATGAAGACCGCAATCGGTTGTTACGATCGATTGGCAGCAAAGAAGTTTGTAAGCCTCGCTTAGAGCAAAGCCCAATAACTCTGCATTCAGGGGACGCTTTTCTACTCTGTACCGATGGTTTTTGGGAATATGTTTTTGAAGATGAAATGCTTGAAGATTTAAAGCTGTCCAGTTCTGCGGCGGAATGGCTGGATGCAATGGAACAACGGTTGCGGGACAGAGCGCCTGAAAAGAATGACAATTACTCGGCTATCGCCATTACCCTTTTATAGCCTTGGCTACTGGCGTCGGCTTTTACTTAACAATACTAATGGAGTGTCACTATGGCGTTAAAACGCTGCGATAAAGGTCACTATTTTGACCAAGAGACTTATACGAGCTGTCCTACCTGTGGCGTGCATGATTTAGATTTGCAAACCACCCAGGCGAGAGGCGTTCCTAATACTGCCGCTAATGAGGCAACCCAGGCCAGAGGTGGTGCAGGCAAGCAACGGGATACCGGTGTCACGGTTGCCATCGTCCGTAAAAAAACCGGTATGGATCCTGTTGTCGGCTGGCTGGTTTGTGTTGAAGGCCCGGAAAAAGGTCGTGATTATCGAATTCGCAGTGAAAAAAATCAAATTGGCCGCGACGCCAGTATGGATATTTGCATTAGCGGTGATGAGACGATCTCCCGAGAAAACCACGCGATGATCAGCTTTAACCCCAGGAATCTAAATTTCCGTATCGCACCGGGCAATAGCAGAGGGTTGGTGTATCTTAACGGCGAAGAAGTTGATGTCCCTCAAGAATTAAAACCCTACGATATGATTGAAATCGGACAATGTAAGCTTTTATTTGTTGCGTTTTGCGGTGAGAAGTTTCAATGGACTCAAGAAGTTAGTTGAAAGCGTATTAATGTTATCTGTAGTTCTGTAGCATTCAACTTATTTAGTGCTTTTTTACTGGGTGATCCCTGTTCTTGAGTTCGGCTTATCCATAAATGGATTGATCTAATGAAAAAAACAATTGCTTGTAGTTTATTAATTATCATCTCGCTGACTAATACTGTGGTGTTAGCTTCTGAGGCTGTTAATTTTAGAGTTACCCAAGCCAATGTCCAGTTGCCGGATATAACGGCATGGATTGATATTGCTGATGATAAGGGTGTGAAGCTCGAGACACTTAAGGCTGAGCAATTAACCGCGACCGTGGGTACCTATCCCGCTACGGTGAAAGAAGTTAGCCCTTTTTCAAAATCGAATGCTGGCACGGCCTTTATTTTCCTTGTTGATATTTCAAAATCTTTAAAGCCACAAACTTTTACGCAGCTACAAGCTGCTTTAAATACTTGGGTCGAAGGGATGCATGAACATGACAAGGCTGCATTAATCAGCTTTGGTAGTCAGGTTAAATTGGTGCAAGATTTTTCTGCGGATAAAAGCGCACTTAAACAGGGCATTAGTAAGCTGGCGCCGAGTGATAAGGATACTTTTCTCTATCAAGGGCTGGTTCAGGCGATGGAACTGGGTCGTCGGCAGGATGCTGATTTGCCAAAACGTCATGTTATTGTTGTGCTTACTGATGGCATTAACGATGCTGCTGGTAGCGTGACCAAGGAAGAGGTTTTTGTACAGATAGCGGAAAATAGGACGCCCATTTATGCCATTGGTTACGCAGCGCCCCCTTTAACTAAAATACATGAAGAAGGATTTAAGGAGCTAGGTGTGATAGCTCGAACCTCTGGCGGGCATTTTATCAAGGCCGACTCGATGCCCTTATCAGAAGCTTATACTCTACAAAAAGATCGCATCGCAAATAGCTATGAACTGCTCTTGGACTGCGCTGCTTGCCAGTCTGATGGGCAATTGAGCCGTTTAAATATTACCTTTTCAGCGGGTAACAGAACGTTAAATGATGGGCTTGATTTAAGGTTGTTACCACAAAGTAAAGTTATCCCAAGTAATAAGGAAGTCGATCAGAGCGCTACTCGTAAAATCTATAGTCAGTTAAAAAATATTATCGATAAATACCCCTATCAGTCTGCGGCGGCAATCATTACATTGTCGGCTTTAATTATTTGGGCTTTATTACGTCTCCGTAGAAAGATGAGGCTTCCTCGATACCCAGAAGACGATGGGGATATTGCTGATAAGCAGCCTGAAAAAACCATTGCTTTTGCTAGTAAAGAAGCGCCCATTCGGGAAAAATACCGGCTATCTTTAACGGTAGTGTCCGGTGCAGAACCAGGAAAACGTTTTGATGTCTGTTTTAATGATTCAATTATTTTAGGACGGTCTGCCGATAGTAATTTATGTCTTGATGATTCTGAGATATCTTCCCGGCACGCTGAAATTAAATTGGATAAAGGCATTTTAGGTATAAAGGATCTAGATTCAATGAATGGAACGCTTATTAATGGTGTACCTATACATACAATTCATTACCTGCAAGATGGTGATCAAATTCTTATAGGTCGAACAGAGTTGCGATTAAATGGCTTGGTAAGTAACCATGAAAGTTAATCAAGGCTGTCTGTCACATATTGGTCGACGTAAAAACCAGCAGGATGCCTATGGGTTTTCTGACTTTAATGATTCATTGTTCATAGAACATGGCGGAGTTTTGGCTGTTGTTTGTGACGGTATTGGCGGAATGGAAAAAGGTGAAGAAGCTTCTAACCTTGCGGTTAAGGTTGTGCTGGACAACTATATGTCCAAATCAGCTAAAAAATCAGTCACTGAGGCATTGGATAGAGTTGTTGCTATGGCGAATAAGGCAGTTATTCAGCTGGGTGTCCAATCTGGGAATGAAGATAATGTCGGCAGCACTTTAGCAGTCGCAGTTATTCAACAAGATGAGCTGTTCTGGCGTACTGCTGGCGACAGTAGGATTTATTTGTTGCGCCGAGATAATCTGACCCAGCTAAATAGTGATCATACCTATGCGCGGCAACGAACTCTTGAACAAGGCGAATTAACATTAGAGCATGAAGGACAGGCCAAGCATCCCTATGATGATGCTTTAGTGAGTTACCTTGGCGTGGGTGAAGGGATTGAGGTTGATAAAAATGAGTTGCCGCTAAAATTGCAGGCAGATGACGTCTTATTAATCTGTAGCGATGGTGTTTATAACTCGCTTTCTGAAGCAGAAATTATCGATTCTTTGCAGCATCATGACCCCATGAAAGCAGCGCTTGCACTGCAGCATCAGATAATAGATAAACAGTTTATCCATCAGGACAACCTTACGGCGATTGTTTTAAGGATTCAGGCGGAAGATGTGATGTCTCGTCCTTTTATTAGTTTACATGCTAGAAAGTCTTATATCTTAAGTCTGTGTATTGTATCAATTAGCGCGGGTGTTTTGGTGGGATTAAAAATGTTAGGGTGGATTGTATTTTGATGTTTTTTGTTAGAAT
>JBCKWO010000044.1:0-16939 GCA_038922535.1 Methylobacter sp.
TCAAGTCTTATTGCCGGAAGACCGTTATGCCCGAATGCGCAACGTCTGGTTTCTGCCCAGCTGCGACACGCTGATCAGTTGGTTAAAGCGTTGCGGGTTTAAAAATATTCGTTTGGTCGATGTCACTGTAACCAGCATTGAAGAACAGCGTACTACCGAATGGATGACTTTCCATTCGCTTAAAGATTTTCTGGATGCGGAAAATTCGCAACTGACCTGCGAAGGTTTGCCAGCCCCGAAACGGGCTATCGTGATTGCCAATGCGGCCTAAGAAAGCGATGTGTTTTGTTGGAGCGCACAAGTCGAGTGTCATGGTCTCAGTAGGCCCCCAGACGCCAGATTAAAAACTTTCAGGCATAAAAAAAGGGAAAGGTGGCAAGTTTAAATTAGAGCTACCCACTGCAAATTACATAGAGCAAAAAAGCAGCGTAACTTACGAGGCTCTATATTGCCGTATATCGATTTGTATGCCTTGGGCTATAGCCGATTCAGCTTGCTCCATGATTGATTGCGTAATATTGTCGGTAAAGTATTCCCCTTCGCAGTTATTGCAGATTTACGCGGGTACGTTCTTGAGCACCAAAGTTGCGGTATTTCTTTCTAATGTTAGGCTGGCGGTGCCGCTAATGGTGTCGCCGTGTTTGCAAATAGGGCATTTCATGAGGGTTTTCTCTTGAGGCTTCATCTATGTAAAATAATTTCCAGCACCAGTTTGCTGCCGAAGTAAGCCAGTAGCAACAAAATAAAGCCCGTTAAAGTCCAGCGGACTGCGGTTAAGCCTCGCCATCCATAACGCAACCGGCCTAGCAGTAAACTGGAGAAAATGATCCAGGCAATAATTGATAAAACAGTCTTGTGCGCTAAATGCTGGGCAAACAAATCTTCGATAAAAATGAAGCCGCTGACCAAGGAAATGGTCAGAAAAAAAAGTCCTGTGCCAAGCATTTGGAACAATAAGGATTCCATGGTTTGCAGCGGCGGTAAGGACTGGATGAAACGTTTGGGCGAATGGCTTTTAAGTTGCTGGTCTTGAATGGCGAGCAAAATGGCTTGCAGGGCGGCGATGTTTAACAGGCTGAAGGCGATAATCGAAGTTAATACATGGACGCTCATCTGCCAATTATGGGTGTGCAGCCAATGTGGTTTTTCGGGCAGGATCAGTTCCAGCGCCAACATCACTGCGGCAATCGGAAAGATGACGATGCCTAGTTTTTCGACGGGTTTATTGGGTGTTGCGATTAGCAGTAATAAGGCGACAATCAGTGATACCAGGGAGGCGGTGCTGATAAAGCTGAAGTTAAAGCTGCTGTTTTGCGGGTAGGCGAGGGCGGTGTATAAAGTATGTGCGACTACCGCCATCCACGCCAGACAAAGCGGTGTGCGTGGCCTCCTGATTTGATGGGTATCCCGGACAATAAGCAGGGTGCTTGCCAGATAAGTGCAGATTGACAGGGCGGCGAGTGCGGTGGCGTTCATTAGGGTCGGTTTATGGGTTTGTAATCAATTGATAAGTAATGGATCAAAAGTTATTTAACAATCTGTGGGAGCCGCTTCCATATCAAGGTTTTGTTAGAACAGTTATGGACATCTACTTAACGCCACTGTCAGATGAGGGCTTATTGCGATATAGATGCGCGGAAGCTAAATTCGCTTGAGTTTAATGCAAAGGCTTCAATGGCTATGTTAATATATCCCGCTAAATAGTCCTAACGCATTTGTATTGGCGAGCGGTTTCCTTAAAGATTTAATAAAGACACTGATTATGTTTGATAATTTAACCGATCGATTAAGTAGTACGCTTAAAAAAATTAAGGGTCAGGGGCGCTTGACTGAAAGCAATATCAAGGACACCTTGAGCGAAGTGCGCATGGCCTTGCTTGAGGCCGATGTTGCTTTGTCGGTGGTTACGGACTTTATTGAACGTGTCAGAATAGGTGCGCTAGGAAAGGAAGTCCAGTCCAGTCTTTCGCCGGGGCAGTCGCTGATTAAGTTGGTTCAGGCGGAGCTGGTTTCGGTGATGGGCGAGGCAAACGAAAAGCTAAATCTTAATGCGGTGCCGCCTGCGGTTATTTTAATGGCGGGTTTGCAAGGTGCCGGTAAAACCACGACGGTGGCCAAGTTAGGCCGCTGGTTAAAAGAAAATCAAAAGAAAAAAGTCGGCGTAGTCAGTGTTGACGTTTATCGGCCTGCGGCTATTAAACAGTTGCAGGTGCTGGCAAACGAGCTTTCTCTGGATTTCTTTGAAAGTGATGTGTCGCAAAACCCGATCGATATTGCCAAGAATGCGATTGACGCGGCCAAGAAGAAGTTTTTAGATGTGATTATCATCGATACCGCAGGCCGCCTGCATATTGATGATGAAATGATGGGCGAGATTAAGGCGCTGCACGCGGCAATCAATCCTATCGAAACCTTGTTCGTCGTCGATAGCATGACCGGGCAGGATGCCGCGATTACTGCAAAAGCCTTTAATGATGCACTGCCGTTGACCGGGATTATCTTGACCAAAGCCGATGGTGATGCGCGAGGCGGTGCGGCGTTGTCTATCCGCCATATTACCGGCAAGCCGATCAAGTTTATCGGTATGGGCGAAAAAACCGATGCTTTGGAGCCTTTTTATCCAGATCGTATCGCTTCCCGTATTTTGGGCATGGGTGATGTGCTGGGGTTGATTGAAGAGATCGAGCAGAAGGTCGATAAGGAAAAGGCCGAGAAGCTGCTCAAAAAGCTGCAAAAAGGCAAGGCCTTCGATTTGGAAGATTTTCGCGAGCAATTGCAACAAATGCAGGATATGGGTGGGGTCGGTTCCATGCTGGATAAATTACCGGGCATGAATGACATCCCTCAGGAAATGAGAGACAAGGTTAATGATAAGGAGTTATCGCGGCAAGTTGCGGTAATTAATTCGATGACCATGAAGGAACGGCGTTATCCCGATTTGATTAAAGGCAACCGGAAGAAACGTATTGCCGCCGGTTGCGGTCAGCAGTTATCGGATGTTAACCGTATCCTGAAGCAGTTTATGATGATGCAAAAAATGATGAAGCGCTTCAAAGCGGGCAATATGGCGAATATGATGCGTGGCATCAAAAATAATGTGCGCGGCATGGGTATGAGAAGGTAGTTCATTGTTGCGCTTTACTTATATCGAAAATCACGTAAAATGAGTCGATTAATAATGACCAAATGTTTTTTTGAGGAATTTAGATGGTAACCATTCGTCTTTCTAGAGGCGGCGCGAAAAATCGCCCTTTCTACCACGTTGTTGTAACCGATAGCAGAAGCAGTCGTGATGGACGTTATATTGAACGTCTTGGTTTTTTTAACCCGCTGGCGCGTGGTAATGAAGAAAAATTGCGTTTAGACTGTGATCGCGTTGATCATTGGAAAGCCAATGGTGCGCAGCCTTCTGAACGCGTTGCGAAATTGATTAAAGACGCACGAAAAGCGGCGGCATAAACTGAATTGTCAAAACAACAGCATATAAGTGTCGGAAAAATTTCCGGCGTTTTTGGTATAAAAGGATGGGTTAAGGTATTTTCCTTTACTGATCCTAGGGAAAATATCTTAACTTATTCTCCTTGGTTGTTGATAAAAGGCGACGAGATAAAATCGGTTGATGTTGTTGACGGACAGCTACAGGGCAAGACGATAGTCGCCCAGCTGAACGGTATTAACGACAGGGATCAAGCAGCGAGCCTAATGGGTTGGGATATTTTTATAACCCGAGACCAATTGCCCAAAGCGGCTAAAGGCGAATATTACTGGTCCCAGTTGATTGGCTTGTCTGTTGAAACTGTTCAGGGTGTTCAGCTAGGTGTGATCGATAGCCTACTGGAAACAGGCGCTAATGATGTGATCATTGTTCAGGGAGAACGAGAACGGGTGATTCCGTTTTTACAGGGACAGACGGTAATTAATGTTGATCTGAATGCGGGCAGAATGATCGTCGACTGGGATCCAGAGTTTTAATTATCGCCATGCGTTTTGATGTTGTAAGTTTATTTCCAGACATGGTGACAGCGGCTGCAAGTTACGGTGTAACCGGCAGGGCAATCGAACGCAATATAGTCAGTTTGTCGGTGTGGAATCCCCGTGATTATACCCAAGACAGGCACCGGACTGTTGATGACCGTCCTTACGGCGGCGGCCCCGGCATGGTCATGAAGTATCAGCCCTTGCATGATGCGGTTAACGCTGCAAAACAGGTGGGCGATCAATCCGCCAAAGTGGTTTATTTGAGCCCGCAAGGCAAGCCGATTACTCAGACTTTGTTGGCAGAGGCTGGTAAGGTGTCGCAGTTGATTTTGGTTGCGGGACGTTACGAAGGCATCGATGAACGCTTTGTCGAGCTGGATTGCGATGATGAATGGTCTATCGGCGACTATGTTATCAGTGGCGGTGAGCTGGCAGCGTTGGTAGTCATTGACGCGGTAACGCGTTTATTGCCGGGCGTACTCGGTGACGAGGATTCGGCTCAGCAGGACTCGCACAGCGATGGTTTGCTGGATTGTCCGCACTTTACTCGGCCTGAACAGATTGAAGGACGTTCGGTACCGGAAGTGTTATTGGGCGGTAATCATGCGGATATAGACCGCTGGCGAATGAAGCAGGCGTTGGGACGAACCTGGCAGAGACGACCGGATTTGTTGGAAAAAAAGAATTTGAGCGCAGAGCAGGAAAATTTGCTTAGAGAGTTTATTGTGGAGTTGGTTTAAATTAAGGTGTAGTAATGAGCAATATTATTGATGAATTGGAAGCAGAACAACTAAGACAGATTCCTGACTTTGGTCCAGGCGATACCGTTGTTGTGCAGGTTAAGATAAAAGAAGGCGAGCGTGAAAGAATTCAGGCTTTTGAAGGTATCGTGATTGCAAAACGTAATCGCGGATTAAATTCGGCTTTCACAGTAAGAAAAATATCCCACGGTACCGGTGTAGAACGTGTTTTCCAAACACACAGCCCGATCATTAGCGAGATCAATGTTAAGCGTCGCGGCGATGTACGTCGTGCCAAATTGTATTACTTGCGTAATCTGACCGGTAAAGCGGCTCGTATTAAAGAAAAACTTTAATCAAGCTGGTTTTCGTGAGATAAAAAAGGCAGCTTTGAGCTGCCTTTTTTTATGGCTGATTGTTTAGTTTGGTTGCGCATTTAAACCTAAGACTGTGGATTTATTTTTGCCGCATCATTCAGGATTTATTAAATGCCTTTTATAATTCAGTGGGTTGAAATCTGCTCGGAAGTCGAGGAAGTTGTAAGGCTTCAAACTCCGGCAGGACAGCTTGCCATCGTTAGCCGACAGGGTGTGATCTGTCAAACAGGCTGGGAGCCGGGCGATTGCCTGAACCATTCCAGTGAACATGAATTGGATCGGTATTGGCAGAATACCGATAAGCCCCTGAATATTAAATTGTTAAAACAAGGCAGCGATTATAGAAACCAGGTGTGGGCGGCGCTTTGCCAAATACCCTTTGGCGAAACCACGACCTATTCGGCATTGGCAAAAAAAATAGGTTCATCGGCACGGGCAGTCGGCAACGCATGCCGAGACAATCCTTATGCGTTATTTATTCCCTGCCATCGGGTGGTTTCCGTTTCTGGCATGGGCGGTTATTGTGGGCAAACCGAAGGTGATTTAATGGCAATAAAATACAAATTACTGGAATTTGAAGCCAGCCATAAAAAATGAACTCCACCGCTTTGATAGACCAATTTCTTGATGCCGTTTGGGTAGAGCAGGGTTTGAGCGAGAATACGCTGTCGGCCTACGGCAGCGATTTGAGAATTTTTGCCAAATGGTTGGCAGGTAAATCGATGTTGGAAGTCGATGGCAGGGAGCTGGCGAATTTTCTTGCTAGCCGCTATAAAGACGGCATAGGCGGCAGGTCTTCTGCGCGTATTCTGTCCAGTTTGCGCCGTTTCTACGGTTATTACATCCGAGAAAACAGCATCAAAGTCGATCCTACCGCATTGATAGAATCGCCCCATATTGGTCAGCCGCTACCTATGTCGCTGTCTGAAAAAGACGTCGAGTTGTTGCTGGATGCGCCTGAAGTCACGCATGCTCTAGGCTTCAGGGACAGGGCCATGCTGGAAATGCTATATGCCACCGGGCTTAGGGTGTCGGAACTGGTCAACTTAAAATTCGAGCAGATCAGCTTCAGGCAGGGCGTGGTCAGGATTATCGGCAAAGGCAACAAAGAGCGGTTGGTGCCGGTCGGGGAAGAGGCCATGAGCTGGCTGGAAGATTATATGGATCAGGCCAGAAAGACCATTCTCGGTGAGCGGCAATGCGATTATCTGTTTGTCACCAACCGGGGCGATAGCATGACACGGCAGGCTTTTTGGCATATTATCAAACGCCATGCAAAAAAAGCCGGAATCAGCAAAGAGCTGTCGCCGCATACCTTAAGGCATGCTTTCGCAACGCACTTGTTAAACCATGGCGCGGATTTGCGCGTCGTGCAATTGTTGCTCGGTCATGCCGATTTATCGACCACGCAAATCTATACCCATATTGCCCGCGAAAGATTAAAAGAATTACACTCAAAATTTCATCCAAGAGGATAAAAGATGGCTCAAAATATTCACCCGACCGCCTACATAGCGCCGGATGTGTCGCTGGGAGACAATGTCACGGTAGGGCCTTTTTCGGTTATTGAAACAGGCGCTCAATTGGGCGCTAACTGCCAAGTGGGTGCTCATGCCGTGGTGCATAGCCATGTGAAAATGGGCGATGGCAATATTTTACATCCGCATGCAGTATTAGGTGGGTTGCCGCAAGATACCGGGTTTAAAGCCGAAACGGTTTCCTGGTTGATTTGCGGCGACAATAACGTTTTTAGAGAGGGCTTTACTGCACATCGAGCCTCTAAAGAACATGCCGAGACGCGCATCGGCTCGGGTTGTTTTTTTATGAACAATAGCCATGTCGCGCATGATTGCATAGTCGGGGATAACACCATATTTGCCAATAATGTCGCGATTGGCGGACATGTTGAAGTCGGCAATAATGTTTTCATCGGCGGCGCTGTGGTTGCGCACCAATTTTGTCGGATCGGTTCATTTGCGATAGTACAGGGCACAACCGGGCTTAATATGGACGTCATTCCCTTTATGCTGATAGGTGGCCGTCCCGCCCGGCACTACAAGTTAAACACCGTAGGCTTAAGACGCGCAGGCATTACCGGAGACCGCTATAAAGTGCTGTCGTCCGCGTTCCGATTATTGAAAAACAAACAAAGCTTGAATGACTTGGAAGAAACCACAGAGTTAAAGCAATTGAAAGATTGGTTGGCGGTTAAGTCCAAGCGTGGGGTGCATGGCTTTGTCGATGTGTCGGGTTAGGCAACTCCTATCACCGCAAGGGCGATCGGCACGACTGCAGGGACAGGAAATGATTCAGTCATTTCTCTGCATTCCCCACATCCTTGTGGGTTATGCAGGAGGTAGATCGCCAACAGTAGGTGCTTTAGGCGACGCAGTTGCCGAGGTCGCCCATTTTAGGGGAAACCGCCGCCGAACATGCCCAAGCCGTCAGCCAATTGATTAAAGACACCGGCTATAATCACCGCTTGCCTGCCTTGAAAAGGCCATTGCCGATACAAATTCCGTACCGAACTTGTAGTTTAAAGGGTGGGAAGAAAAGCGTTGTCCACCCTACGAAAATGGGAAGCTTCTCCGGCTTAATGCCCCGGAATCTGGTATCATTACCCTTCGAATTGCGGCGCCTCGCCGTCATTCACATCAAACAATAAAGAGTCCTTGTGAACACTGCCGAATTTTCATCCCTAGCTTTAAAACCTGCCCTGCTTGAAAACATTGAATCCCTGGGTTATACCCACTTAACGCCCATTCAGGCGGAAAGTCTGCCGCATATTCTTGAGGGCAGGGATGTGATCGCCCAGGCTAAAACCGGCAGTGGCAAAACCGCTGCTTTCGGCATTGGCCTGTTGTCCAAGCTGGATTTGAACAGTTTTCGGGTTCAAGCGATGGTTGTTTGCCCGACACGGGAACTGGCTGATCAGGTCTGCAAGGAGATTCGCCGCTTAGCCCGGTTTACGCAAAATATTAAGGTGTTGACCTTGTGCGGCGGTGTGCCTTTCGGGCCGCAGTTGGGTTCGTTGGAGCACGGGGTGCATGTAGTGGTTGGTACGCCGGGACGGTTACAGGAGCATCTGCGTAAACGCAGCCTGCGTTTGAGTAATCTCAAGGTGTTGGTGCTGGACGAGGCTGACCGGATGCTGGATATGGGCTTTGAAGAGGCCATTACTGATGTGGTTTCTTACGCGCCGACCCACCGGCAAACCTTGCTGTTTTCGGCGACTTATACCGATTCTATTCGGGAAATAAGTCAGAAGTTTCAGTTCAAGCCGGTTTCGGTCAGCATTGACACCAGTCACCACGACAGCGATATTGAGCAGCGTTTTTATCGGGTGGAAAAATCGAAAAAGGTCAGTGCGCTGGGTTATCTTTTATCCTACTACCGCCCTGAATCGACCGTGGTCTTTTGCAATACCAAAAGGGATTGCCAGGATGTGGCCAGTTCGCTTGAAAATAGCGGTTTTACCGTTCAGGCGCTGCATGGCGATTTGGAGCAAAAAGATCGGGATCAGGTCTTAGTGCGTTTTTCCAATAAGAGCTGTTCGGTTCTGGTGGCGACCGATGTAGCGGCACGAGGCTTGGATATTAAGGATATGCAGGCGGTGATTAATTATGAATTGCCCTGGGATGCCGAGATTTATGTTCATCGAATCGGACGTACCGGGCGTGCCGGTAAAAAGGGCTTGGCTTTGAGTTTATGCGCGGAAAAAGAGGAAAACCGGGTTAAGGTTATTGAGGAATATCAAAATACGCCTGCCAAATGGGATGAGGTCGCGCCATTCCAAATGAGTCATCAGCAGCGCTTCGAGCCGCCGATGGTGACGTTGTGGATCGATGGTGGGCGTAAAAATAAAGTGCGTCCGGGTGATATATTGGGCGCTCTAACCGGTGATTTCGGGATTGATGGCAGCGAAGTGGGCAAGATCGATATTTTTGACGCCCATGCTTATGTGGCCATTAAGCGCGACAGCGTTGATAAGGCCTTGGCTTGTTTGAGAAACGGTAAAATAAAGGGCCGCAATTTTAATGTCCATAAATCCCAATGGGGATGAAGCAGCCGGGTTGTGCCGTCCTTGGCTAACCCAGGCTTACCAATCTAAACAATTGATTACCGCCTGGATCTGTGGGGCTGGCTTGAGTTTCTGCTCGGGCGCGGCGCTCGTGGCGGCTCCGGTGGCATCGGCGGAGCAACTGCCGATGCTTCAAAACCGGTGATTTGTTCACGTTTAATCTCTTTGCCGATCAGCTTTTCAACCAAGCGCAAGAAACTGTATTCATCATGGGAAACCAGCGATATGGCTTGGCCTTCTTCGCCTGCGCGTCCGGTGCGGCCGATTCTATGTATGTAATCTTCCGGAGCTCTGGGCAGTTCAAAATTGACTACATGCGGTAACAGATTAATGTCGATGCCGCGCGCTGCCACATCGGTCGCCACTAACACTCTGATTTCACCGGATTTAAAACCTGACAAGGCACTGGTTCTTGCGCCTTGGCTTTTATTACCGTGTATCGCGGCGGCCTTAATGTCAACTTTGTTGAGTTTTTCAGTGAGCCGGTTTGCGCCGTGTTTAGTGGTCGTGAACACCAACACTTGCTGCCAATCATGTTCTTTTATCAAGTGACAGAGCAGTTCGGTTTTGTTGGCTTTATTAACCAGATAAACGATTTGCTCAACCAGTTCTGCCGCAGTGTTGCGCGGGGCGACTTCGATTTTTATCGGATTGACCAGCAGCCCCGTGGTGAGCTTGCGGATGTCTTCTGAAAAGGTCGCTGAAAACAGCAGGTTTTGACGCTTTTTCGGCAGGAAGGCGATAATTTTACGAATATCCCGGATAAAGCCCATGTCCAGCATCCGGTCTGCTTCGTCAAGTATCAGTGTTTCTACTTGATCGAGTTTGACTGCATTCTGATTGATCAGATCCAAGAGTCGTCCTGGCGTGGCAACCAGTATATCTACGCCGCCTCTTAATTTCATCATCTGCGGATTGATTTTAACCCCGCCGAAGACAACTTCGGATTTCAATCGGGGATGCAGATGCGCGCCATATTTGTTGACTGATTCGCCTATTTGCGCTGCAAGTTCCCGGGTCGGGGCTAGTATCAATACCCTGACCGGCCGGTTATTGCCGTAGGCCTTTTGCGATAAGCGGTGCAGGATGGGTAGGGTAAATCCTGCTGTTTTTCCTGTTCCGGTCTGTGCAGCAGCCAGAACATCATGTCCCCCTAAAACGGCGGGGATGGCTTGTGATTGGATGGGGGACGGCGTAGTGTAGCCGGCGTCAGCAATGGCGCGCAGCAGCGGATCAGATAAACCGAGGGTGGTAAATGACATATTAGGTAGGGTCTCAATAAAAGGTTGCTGTTGACAAGCGTCTTACAGCTTTGCGAAAAGGGTGTAGGGGGTTAAATAAAAAAATGCGCCAAAAAACGGTAATCAAGTTGATTACGGCAATGTAGGCGTTTTTATAGTGATAAGTTAGGTGACGTCTCTAGTCGCGGCTAGATGTGTGTCAGAATGTTGTAAGTTGTTGATGTCAATGGTGCCCCGAGGCGGATTTGAACCACCGGCCTGTCCCTTAGGAGGGGACCGCTCTATCCAGCTGAGCTATCGGGGCAAAAATAAAACAAATTCTACCATAGATAGGCATTTAATTCATTCGTTCTATCCGAGCCGCAACGATAAGTTGAAAGCACGTGGTCGCAGGACAATAACCGGTGAGGATGTTGTTGAATAATGGACGTGGATTGTCAAAAATAATCAGGTCTTTTTATCCTGAATTTCAATAATAAGGCTGGAAACGATTTATTGAGTCGGTGAGCACAGAGGCGGGAGCCGTATTTTTGAAAAGAATTTACCAGTAACGCTTTGCGCAAAAAAGCGTCTATACCGAAATCAGGGTGTGGGTAGGCCGGTCGCTTTGGGTTGATCCGTCAGAACCGTATGTATTTGCAAATTCCGACTTGCCTTTTAGACTTTCCAGGGAGCATTTGGTGTGGCGAGACAGAAGATCAATAGCTGCACCGTTTTGTTCATTCAGGCTTCTGTATTCCGCACAGACGAGCATCAGTTGCGTCCAATTCTTAGGCGATTCTGCGGTCAACAAACCGTCTGATTCTGTCCGCTTGAAATATTCTTTGATACTTTCTTGTGTATCGGATGTTTTGGGCGAAGCCGCAACTGTTTTTCGAGCCGGAAAATTGTTACAAAAGTGGGTAACTATTCAGCTCATAAGGGATAACATCCCTATGCAATGGACCTGGTAGGCTTTGACTTCTTTCAGTGTCAACTTCAATCACACAGTGGCTTGTCAGGGATGTTATCCCTACACTGAACAGTCACACAAGTTGTTTTATTTCCGGATGATTTTGTAGTAATTGTTGCCGGAATGATTCAATAGCCAGTTCATTGTTACGCTCACTTCGGGCGATAGGCACGATGATTTCACTAACGACCTGCATCGGCGCTGCCGATAAAAATATCAGCCGGTCGGCCAGGGCGATAGCCTCGCGTAAATCATGGGTAACGAACAAAACCGTGTGCGGACGTTGCTGCCACAGTTTCAGCAACAGTTCCCTGACTTGCCGTGCGGTCGGCGCATCCAGCGACACAAACGGCTCATCCATCAGCAACACGTCGGGATCGACGGCAAACGCCCTGATAATTGAGACTCGGCGGCTCATGCCCAATGACAATCGTTCAGGATAACTGTGTTGCGATTGGGTTAATTGCATGACCTCAAGCAATGTATCAATGACCTCGGGGGCCTGCGGCCCATCCAGCGCAAGCTCAATATTTTCCCTAACCGTCCGCCAGGGTAACAGGCGCGGATTCTGGAAAACATAGCCGATCTTGGGATGGGTGTGTTGCTGTCCTACTATAATATCGCCATCGTAATCATTATCCAGACCGGCAATAATATTCAGCAGTGTAGTTTTGCCGCAGCCGGACGGGCCGACCAGGCAAATAAATTCATTGGAATTTAGCGACAGCCTAAGGTTGGCGATAGTTGGCTGGGTTGCAGTCGGATAGGTAAGGTTGTTGATATTGATGTGGATGTCGGTCATCTGCGCCACCGTAGCGCTTTTTTGTCCAACGGCTTTAAAATTAGCAGCTCTATCAGCTGGATGACCGCAACAAAGGCGATGGTATAAGCCAGAATACTGGCGACATCGAACAGTTGAAAGAACAAATGCAATTGATAGCCCATGCCGTTGCTGCGGCCTAATAACTCGACCATTAGAATGATTTTCCAGATTAAGGCCAGACCCGATCGGGTTGCGCCCATCACAAATGGATGCAGTTGCGGCCAGATAACGTGAATCAGGGTAAGACGCTTGCCGAAACCGTAACAGCGCGCCATGTCCAGTAAATCCTGATCCAGCGTGCGCGTGCCTTCTCGGATGGTGACAATGACATTGGGCAGCTTGTTGATAACCACGGCGAGTATCGCCGCCGATTCAACCAGTCCGAACCAGACATAGCATAGGATAATGGTGACCAGCGCCGGGACATTCAAGAAAATCACCAGCCAGTTGTCGAAAAACGCATCGAGTTGTTTATGGCGTCCCAGAACGATGCCGATGGCGCAACCCAGCAACATCGCAATAGTGAAGCTGACCACCAGTCGGAGCAAGGTAACGCCCAGATGAAAAGGCAGCTGCCCGGATACACAGCCTTGCCAGAAAACCTCGGCTACTGCTTCGGGAGACGGTAAGGTGTTACTGCTTAAATAAGCGGCAAAACCTTGCCACACTGCTAAGAAAGCCAGTAATGACAGGATTGATAAAAGTTTATTGAGGATAATCAAAACGAAGCTTGGTTATTCAACTGACCAGAAGGTGCCGGGTTGCAGCTGCTCTGATTGCCCGGTTAATTGATTGTTGCTTAGCGCGCGGAGCATCTTATAAATGCGCGCTGCGGCTTGTTGTTCCGGTTCTCCCCAATGCTTGATATTGCCTTCACAATAACGCTGGCGCAATTTGGCTTGAGTGGGTAAATCAGCAGCTTGGGTCAACGGGATAATTTTTTGCCAAGCGGCATCAGCCGTACACAGCTGATTTTTAGCCTGCTTGCTGGCGTTAAAAAAACTGTTGATGGCGGGTTTATGGGCGTTTGCCCAGCTTTGTTTGAATACATAGCCGAGAGTAGGCACATCTTCCTGAATGCCCAAGTCTTTTAAAATGCCTTTGCCGTCAATAACCTGACGATAGTCTTGGGCTTCAAGCCGGGCGGCAAAATGCCAGTAGGTGAGTGCGGCATCGACGTGGTTTTGCTTGATTTGTTCGCTGATCAGCGGCGGAGCGCCGAAGACTTTTTCTACCGAAGCATTCAAATCCAGTTGTTCCTGCTGCGCCAAAGCCTGTAGCAACAGCCAGTTTTTATCCAGTTCGCCCCCGGCAATCCCCAACCGCTTGCCTTTGAGATCCTTTACCGAATGGATAGGGCTATTTTTCGCCACCACCAAAGCGCCCGAAGTGTTCGAATAAGGGTAAAAGGTAAAATCGGAGCCGGTAGCGCGCAGTCTGGAAACCCAAATCCAGTCGGACACAATCATATCGACAGCGCCGGATTGCAGCGCAATCTTGCCCGCTTCCGCATTGGCCAAATGCTGTATTGCCAATTGGAAATCTGCTTGCGGATTATCCTGTATAGCCGCCAGTTCCCAATCGACCGTGCCGGAAGCCTGAACGCCCAGGCGAATGACGGTTTTTTCCTCAGCATAACTGCCGGATGAGGCAAACAGGAACAGACTGATAAAGAAAGTACTAAACTTCATGAAAGCAATTCCAATGACTAAGGTGAAAGATGTCTATTCTATCTGTACGCGGGGCTGTGTGCGAATTATCTATTCAGTAGCCGAAATAGAATGCTGATGCCAAAAGTAGGCGCCTCTAGGCGACGCTGAGTATATGATTAAATAAGATAAGGCTTTGGTGAAATGATTGGGATTTACTTCGGTTACGTAGCAATTTAAGGTGTAATGGCCTATTCTTAATTCAGCTTATTAAACGGGATATGAATTTGTGAATGCGTCCACCGCTAAAAACTACTGCTGTTTTTTCATTCGAGGTATTTTACTCATTGGGGTCGTTTTGTTTTCCGGTTGCGCCAGCGTCCCGGAAACCAAGCCTGTTGCGGACTTTTCGCCCATGGTCAGTTATGCGCTGAGCTTGCAGGGAACGCCTTATCATTACGGTAAAAATTCGCCTGAAGAAGGTTTTGATTGCAGCGGTTTCGTGCAGCATGTCTATGCGCATCAGGGCATAGCCTTACCGCGTACGGTACAGGGGATGGCTCAATGGGCGATGTTGACGCAAGTCCCGAAAAATGATCTTCATTCGGGCGACCTGGTTTTTTTTAATACCGACGGCAAGCCGTTTTCACATGTCGGCATTTATGTCAGTAACGATAATTTTATTCATGCACCTAGCCAGCGTACCGGAAAGGTGCTGGTGTCCAGCCTTAAAAACCGTTATTGGGATAATCGGTTTAGTTGTGCGCGTCGCCCTTAATGGCGTAGGGCGCGCCGCGCGCGCTTTTAATTTATTAAGTGGCAAGCTTAGTCACAGCCACTTTGACCAATTCGCTTAATTCGGAGCCATCTTCTTGGCAATAGGCAATAATCGCTTTACGCATTCTCGGATCCCAGGAGCTTAAAAGGTGTTTTTTTACGCCTTCCGCTGCGATTTCTTTGTCGGTTTCCGAGTTAAAGAAATTACCGATGTCGTTAGCCATTTTGACAAGTCTTTCTATTTTCATCGTTAATTACAGATAGTTGCTATGGGTTAAGCGTTGCGGATGGGTATAAACCACATGCTGATCATCACGGGCGAAACCGATTAAGGTGAGACCTGCCTCATTAGCCAAGCGTATGGCTAATCCGGTAGGTGCGGAAATGGCTGCAAGCATTGTAATGCCGACCCAGGCGGTTTTTTGTACCATTTCATAACTGGCGCGGCTGGTAACGATTATAAAGCCCTTGGATAAATCTTTGCCGGTGCGCAATAAAAAACCGATCAATTTATCCAGTGCGTTATGCCGACCTACATCTTCCCTTACCTCTAAAATTCCCTGCCCAGGAACTGCCCAGGCAGCAGCATGAACGGCACCGGTTAGCCGGTTTAGTTTCTGGTGCTGTTTGATGTCTGTTAAAGCAGAGCGCAACTCGGCAGCAGGCAGGGTCAAGTTTCCGTTAACCGGCTTAGGTTGGCGGATGGCTTGTTTTAAGGTACTCGCGCCGCATAGGCCGCAACCGGTACGGCCGGTTAGATTACGGCCTTTATCTGCCATGCCTTGAAAACGGTGCTCTGGAATTTTTAACTGGACTTCAATGCCGTTTGAACGGTTATAAAGCCGCGCCGATAATAACTCTTGCGGGTTTTTGATGATGCCTTCGGTAATGCTGAAACCCAGCGCAAACTCTTCGAGATTGGTCGGGGTTGCCAGCATCACCACATGGGGCACGCCGTTGTAAACCAGAGAAATCGGCACTTCTTCGGCAATATAGTCTTGCTCTTGGCTATGTTGTCCGCCTTGCCAGCGATCAACGATGCTTTGTTGATAGCTGGGCCAGCCTAATTCCAATGATAACGGTTGCACTGCGGCATTACTGCCGTTAGACATGACTCATTCCCTGCTCCAGCAGCTCCAGCTGTTTTTCCGAAAACGCGCTGTATTCTTGCTGCCATTCCGAAGACTGACTGACTTTAGTGATTTGCACCGCCGTCACCTTGTATTCAGGACAGTTGGTCGCCCAATCGGAATTGTCGGTGGTGATCACGTTGGCACCGGATTCAGGGAAATGGAAAGTGGTGTAGACAACGCCGGGCTGCATGCGGTCACTGACCAACGCTCGCAACACGGTCTCACCGGCACGGCTTTTAATACCTACCCAGTCATCGGTTTTCACGCCACGGTCTTCGGCATCATGCGGATGAATTTCCAGGCGATCTTCTGCATGCCATGCATTATTTTCAGTACGGCGTGTTTGCGCACCGACATTATATTGCGACAAAATGCGTCCAGTGGTCAGGATTAATGGGTATTTGCCGTTTACGCGCTCGGTCGTCGCGACAAATTCGGTCAGCATAAACAAGCCTTTGCCGTCATCACGCATGAATTCATGTTCGTGCATAATCGGCGTTCCCGTTGGTGCTTCGTCATTGCACGGCCATTGGATGCTACCGAGTTCGTCTATTTTGGCGTAACTGACACCAGAAAAACTAGGCGTTAAGCTGGCAATTTCATCCATGATTTCTGACGGATGGCTGTAATTCATCGGATAGCCCATCGCATTCGACAGCATTTGCGTGACTTCCCAATCTTGGAAGCCTGCCAATGGCGACATGACTTTACGCACAGGTGAAATACGGCGTTCGGCATTGGTGAATGTGCCATTTTTTTCTAGGAAGGACGAACCTGGGAGAAAAACGTGAGCAAATTTAGCGGTTTCGTTGAGGAATATATCCTGCACGATCACGCATTCCATTGCCCGTAACGCGGCATGGACGTGTTTAATATCCGGGTCGGATTGAGCAATATCTTCGCCTTCGCAGTACAGACCCATAAAACTGCTGTCTAATGCGGCGTCAAACATGTTGGGAATGCGCAAGCCGGGTTCTGAATTCAGTTCGGCATTCCATGCTTTTTCAAACAGTTGATGCGTTTCAGGATCGGAGACATGGCGGTAACCGGGGAACTCATGCGGGAATGAACCCATGTCGCAAGAACCCTGAACATTGTTTTGCCCACGTAACGGGTTAACGCCGGCACCGTCGTGGCCTAAATTGCCGGTAGCCATGGCCAGATTGGCAATGCCGATGACCATGGTGG
>JBCKWO010000045.1:0-16262 GCA_038922535.1 Methylobacter sp.
ATAAGGTCTTTAAATATAGCCGCCGATATTTGTATTTATACCAACCACAATTTGCGTATAGAAGAACTCGACGCCGAACCTAACGAGTAAGCTAATGACTGAGATGACTCCTAAAGAAATTGTAAGCGAACTGGACAAACATATTGTCGGTCAAGCCAATGCCAAGCGGTCTGTCGCCATCGCGCTACGCGACCGCTGGCGTCGTCAACAGGTTGACCCTGCCCTGCGTGAAGAAATCACCCCTAAAAATATTTTAATGATTGGCCCGACCGGAGTCGGTAAGACTGAAATTGCCCGCCGTCTGGCGCGCCTAGCCAATGCGCCTTTTATTAAAATTGAAGCCACCAAATTTACCGAAGTCGGCTACGTTGGCCGTGATGTCGACTCCATTATCCGCGATTTGGTCGATACCGCCGTCAAAATGACCCGTACGGCGGAAATGGACAAGGTTGAAAACAAGGCTTTCGAGGCCGCCGAAGACCGGGTTCTGGATATTCTGTTGCCCCGAGCGGATGGCGGTATGCTGTCCGATACCGAGGAATCGACTCGCCAAAAGATGCGCAAGAAATTACGCGAGGGCGATCTGGACGACAAGGAAATTGAAGTTGACGTGCACCTTGCACCGATGGGCGTTGAAATCATGGCGCCTCCCGGCATGGAAGAGATGACCAGCCAATTGCAGGGCATGTTCCAAAACCTGGGTTCGAGCAAAACCCGCTCCCGCAAAATGAAAATCAAAAAAGCCCTGAAGGTTTTACAGGACGAAGAAGCCTCTAAGTTGGTCAATGAAGATGATATCCGCTTGCGCGCGGTAGAATCTGTAGAGCAAAACGGCATCGTGTTTCTGGACGAAATCGATAAAATCTGCAAGCGTTCCGAGTTGGGCGGCGGCGAAGTCTCTCGCGAAGGCGTACAGCGGGATTTGTTGCCGTTGGTTGAAGGCACGACGGTCAGCACCAAGTACGGGACCATCAAAACCGACCATGTTTTATTTATTGCGTCGGGTGCGTTCCATTTGACCAAACCGTCGGACTTAATCCCTGAGCTGCAAGGCCGGTTTCCGATACGTGTTGAGCTGGACGAGCTTTCTGTCGATGATTTTGTACGCATCCTGACCGAGCCTGATGCCTCGTTAACCGAGCAATATATCGCGTTATTGGGTACCGAGGGCGTGTCGTTGTCGTTTTCTGAAGGCGGCATCAAGCGCATTGCTGAACTCGGCTGGCAGGTCAATGAATCCACCGAAAACATTGGCGCCAGAAGATTGCATACCGTTCTGGAGCGGTTGTTGGAAGATATTTCGTTTAACGCCCCGGATCTTGCCGGAGAAGCTATTGTTATCGATGCCGCTTATGTTGACGAGCATTTAGCCGAGTTTGTCGAAGATGAGGATTTGAGTCGCTATATTTTGTAGATGCAAGGCGCAAGTTTAAAGGCAAAAGACTTACCCTTGCGTCCATCGCCTTTAAGCCTTCGCCTTAATTTTATTTATGCGCCTAACCGCAAAACCCACTCATACCCGACCGACTGAAATCAAGCTGCATTAGGTGTCCAATAGCGTTGAAATTAGTTTTGACGACGGCAAGGTGTTTAAATTGCCGTGCGAATATCTGCGCGTCTATACGCCTTCGGCGGAAGAGGTCGGCATTAAAGAGATCAAGCCGATAGGTAATTATGCGATAGCTCCGGTATTTAGCGACGGCCACAGCAGCGGTATTTATACCTGGGATTTGCTGTATAAATGGGGCGCTGAATATCCGACTTTATGGGCTGACTGTCTTCATAATCTTGAAGCTTCCGGTCGCATAGGTTTCCGACCGATTGCGACACTTCCGACCTCCATGGATGGAGGAAGTGCCGATGATTGCCGGGAGCAATCATGGCCGCCATCCCTGGCGGTCGGATATAAACGTAAACAATCGCTACAAAACTAACACACAGGCCTACAATAATGACTAACACCACCCATTTCGGATTTAAACAAGTAGCCACAAAAGACAAGGTCAATCTGGTGCGCGGTGTATTCGATTCCGTTGCCGGACAATATGACGTCATGAACGACCTGATGTCATTAGGCGTCCACCGTATCTGGAAGCGCGTTGCCGTGCAGCTTAGTAATGTGCGGAAAGGCGAGCAAGTGCTTGACTTGGCTGGCGGCACCGGTGATTTAACGACGCTGTTCGAAAAACGCGTCGGCGCGGAAGGCCAAGTGGTTTTGGCCGATATTAATTCGGAGATGCTGCGTACTGGCCGCGACCGCCTGATCGACAAAGGCTTGGTCGGCAATATCCGTTACGCGCAAGTCAATGCGGAATGCCTACCTTTTGAAGACAATACTTTCGATTGCGTGTGCATCGCCTTCGGCCTGCGTAACGTCACCGACAAAGATGCGGCGTTGCGTTCTATGCACCGCGTTTTAAAACCCGGCGGCCGCGTTATCGTGTTGGAGTTTTCGCATCCGGTCGATAAAATCACCGAAAAAGTCTACGATTTTTACTCATTTAAATTGTTGCCCAAGATCGGCAAGTTCGTTGCCAAAGATGAGGACAGTTATCGCTATCTGGCCGAATCCATCCGTATGCATCCCAAACAGGATGAGCTGAAAAAAATGATGGAAAACGCCGGTCTGGAACGTTGCGAATACTTCAATATGACGCAAGGTATCGTCGCCGTTCATAGAGGTTATAAAGTCTAGTATGACCATCAAGCCCTTGCTGATTGGCGCACTGGAAGCCACGCTTAATCAATATCTTGCACTGGATCAGGACAGCGGCTATTTTTTGACGCCGCTGGCCGGGAAGGTCATTGCCGTTACTGTACAGCCGTTCGATGAGACCATTTACCTGTGCCCTACGACCGATTCCATCCAGTGTCTGGATCAGTTCCCCGGTCAGCCCGACACCCGCCTGACCGGTTCGGTTTGGGCGCTGGGTTTGATGGGACTGAGTTCGACGCCGATGCGTTCAGTTTTCTCCGGCGAAGTGAAAATTGAAGGCGATATGCAAACCGGCCGCAAGTTTCAGGAGCTGTTCGCGAAACTGGACATCGACTTGGAAGAAAAGCTGTCGCAGTTCACCGGCGACATCATCGCGCATAAAGTGGCCAATTTTTTTCGCGCAGGTCAAAGCTGGGGCAGAGATTCTCTGGAAACATTCAGGCTGAATGCTAAAGAATTTTTACAGGAAGAAACCCGCGATTTGCCGGCAGCGCCCGAAGCGGATATTCATTACGCCCAGGTTGACGAGTTGCGTACCGATTTTGATCGGTTGCAAAGCAGGATTGAACGGCTGGAAAATATTTTAGGCGCAAGACACAAGGCGCAAGACTAAAAAGCTTTCGCCTGTTGGCTTTGTTATACTATAACTACCCTAGTAGCTTACCGGACAGTGTTATGGCAACAATCACTTTTGATACTTTAAAATTTGTTGAAAAACTAAAAGCTGGCGGCATTCCTGACGAACAAGCTAAGGCCATATCTGAGGCATTTCGTGATGCTTCAGGGGAAGCCGACCTGGTTTCAAAAAAAGATCTGCAAATTGAACTTGCCCCCATTCGCGCGGATATTAATCTAATTAAATGGATGCTGGGTATCGTATTGGGTGGGGTACTAACTGTTAATTCTTAAAGCATTTTTTCCGCTATAGTCAGTAATTTCTTTACCACAAAGTCACGAAGTTTATACCTTGGTTTTTCTTCGTGAATTTCGTGTCTTCGTGGTGAAGTCCAGTTAGCAGGCACAAAAAGCAGTGCCCACCCTACAAATTAAAGGTAACTCGTGATTCGCCCTAAATTATTATTGCGTCTGATCCATATCAACTGGGTTCTGGTCTATCACGGCCTGGACGAAATCGTTTTAAAAACCCATCTGTTCCGGCCTGTCCGGTATTTGGCGGTGTTCTCCCCCAACTATTGGTTCAGGAACTCATCAGAACCTCGCGGCGTCAGGATCCGGCGCGCCCTGGAAGATTTGGGGCCTATTTATGTCAAATTCGGCCAAGCCTTATCCACCCGAAAAGACCTGCTGCCCGAGGACATTGCCGACGAGCTGGTCAAACTGCAAGACCGCGTTCCGCCCTTTGGCAATGAGATTGCCCGTAGCATTATTGAAAAAGAACTGGGCATGTCCATCAGCGAGGCGTTTGCCGAGTTCGACGCCGAACCGCTGGCTTCGGCGTCGGTCGCGCAAGTCCATACCGCCGTCCTGCATAGCGGTGAAAGCGTCGTTGTCAAAGTGCTACGCCCCGACATAGAAAGTCGTATCCGCTCAGACATCGGTTTGCTCTACGAACTGGCCCGTTTTGCCGAACGCTTTTGGTCTGACGCAAGACGGTTGCGTCCTGTCGATGTCGTCGCCGAATTTGAACGGACCACGCTGGACGAGCTGGACCTGGTCAGGGAAGCGGCCAATGCGGCCAAATTGCGCCGCAACTTCGAAAATTCCGATCTCATCTACATACCGGAAATTCACTGGCCGTTAACGCGCCGTAAGGTTCTGGTGATGGAACGGATTCACGGCATACCGGTCGGCGAAATCGAGCAGCTTAGAGCGGGCGGCGCTGATTTTAAATTACTCGCCGAACGCGGCGTGGAAATATTTTTCACCCAGGTGTTCAGAGATAATTTTTTTCATGCCGACATGCATCCAGGCAACATCTTCGTCGATTTGCCAGCTAAATATATCGCCGTCGATTTCGGCATTGTCGGCACCTTGTCGTTGTCCGACCAGCACTACCTGGCTGAAAACTTTATGGCTTTTTTCAATCGCGATTACCGCAAAGTGGCCGAAATGCATGTTGAATCGGGCTGGGTTTCCGAATCGACCCGAATAGAAGAGTTTGAATCTGCGATACGTAGCGTTTGCGAGCCGATCTTTGAAAAACCGCTGAAAGATATTTCCTTCGGCCAATTGCTGTTGCGTTTATTCCAGACTGCGCGCCGTTTTGATATGCACGTTCAACCGCAACTGGTGCTGCTGCAAAAAACCCTGCTCAATATCGAAGGCTTGGGCCGTCAGCTTTATCCTGACCTGGACTTATGGCAGACCGCCAAGCCTTTTCTGGAGAAATGGTTTCAGCAGCGCGTCGGCCCTAAAGCCAAGATCGACAGGCTGATTAAACAGTTTCCGGTGTTTGCCGAGCAGTTCCCTGAAATCCCTTCGTTGATTTATAAGGCGCTGGACAATGCCGCTCACGCAAAACAAGTTGCCGAGCTGCAAAACAGGGAATTAATGTTATTGCGCAGGCAAATGGCGAACAATCACCGCAGAACGGTTCGGGCTATGCTGGTCAGCGCTATGCTGATCAGTGCGGCAGTGCTGTTTCGTAATTATATTCCGTAGGCCGGAATAAGCCGGTTCGAGAGGCAGCGAGAACTGGCGTTGCCTGCATGGATGTAGGTAAGGGGCGTGAGCAGGAGCGGAAGCTTTGCTTACATGGACAGATATTTGCTCCTGCAATATCTGCATTTCCCACATCCCTGTGGGTCATGCAGGAGGTAGAATTGCGTCTGGAACAGCAATCGAGAGCAACTCAGGAGCAGTTGCCGAGGAGCGGAAACTTTTCCGGCAAACTTCCTGCGAATCTGCCGGAAACGCCACCACGCGCTACGCTTGGGTGGCCTTATTCCGGCCTACATTAGCAACATAAAAACGAGTAGGTGCAAAAATGGTAACACTAGAAACGCCGATCTGTGATTTCGGCAAGCAAGCCATCAATTTTGAATTGCCCGGCGTTGACGGGTGCACATGGACGCTCCAGCAATGCATGGGCGAGAAGGGCTTATTGGTGATGTTCATATGCAACCATTGTCCATATGTCAAAGCCGTGCAGGACAGGATAGTCAGGGATGCGCGGGAACTTAAAGCGCTGGGGGTTGAAACGGTGGCCATCATGTCCAATGATACGTTTGAATACCCCGCCGATTCTTTCGACAACATGAAGCGGATGTCTGAGCAATTGGGCTTTGGTTTTCCTTATTTACTCGATGAAACCCAGCAGGTCGCCAAGACTTACGGCGCAATCTGTACGCCGGACTTTTTTGGCTATAATGCCGACTATGAATTGCAATACCGTGGACGGTTGGATGCCAGCCGCAAGGAAACTGCGCCGGAAGGCACCCAACGGGAATTATTCGAGGCGATGAAGTTGATAGCCGAAACCGGCCACGGCCCCAAAGAGCAAATCAACAGTATCGGCTGTTCGATCAAATGGAAGCAAGCTTAACCTTAACCCAATGTTTTATAGACGTTGAAATCAACCAACACAGCGAGAACGTAATATGTCAATTAAGAGAATGGTAGATCTGGACTTGTCGGGCAAACGGGTGTTAATCCGTCAGGATCTGAATGTGCCGGTAAAAAACGGCAAAGTGACTAGCGACATTCGTATCAAGGCCAGTGTACCGACCATAGAAAAAGCGCTGGCTGCGGGCGCGGCGGTCATGCTGATGTCGCATCTGGGCCGTCCTGTCGAAGGCCAATATGACGAAGAATCTTCGTTAAAACCAGTCGCCGAACGCTTATCAAGCTTACTCGGCAAGCCGGTCAGACTGGAAAAAGACTGGATCGACGGCATCTCTATACAGCCGGGCGAAGTCGTGCTGTGTGAAAATGTACGCTTTAATATCGGCGAAGAAAAAAATGACGATGCGCTGGGTAAAAAAATGGCGGCGCTTTGCGACATTTTTGTGATGGATGCTTTCGGCACCGCGCACCGGGCGCAGTCATCAACTCACAGCGTGGCTAAATTTGCTCCGATTGCTTGCGCGGGGCCGTTGTTAGTCAGCGAACTGGACGCGCTGGGTAAGGCTCTGGAAACTCCTGCCAAACCATTGGTTGCTATTGTCGGTGGCTCAAAAGTCTCATCCAAATTGACGGTATTAAAATCCCTGTCGGAAAAAGTCGACCAGTTAATCGTCGGCGGCGGTATTGCCAATACCTTTATTGCAGCAGCAGGATTTCCGGTCGGCAAATCGCTGTACGAACCCGACCTGCTTGATGAAGCCAGACGACTGATCGCCGCAGCCAAAGCTAACGGTTCCGATATTCCGATCCCTGTTGACGTGGTTTGCGCCAAAGAATTTTCGGAAACCGCCGTCGCCACCGTTAAAAAAGTCGCCGATGTCGAAGCGGATGACATGATTTTGGACATCGGCCCCGATACTGCAAAACTGTATGCCGAAATCATAAAAACGGCCGGCACCATCGTCTGGAACGGCCCGGTCGGCGTCTTTGAAATAGACCAGTTCGGTAACGGCACCAAGGTGTTGGCAACGGCGATTGCCGAAAGCAAGGCGTTTTCGATTGCAGGCGGCGGCGATACCTTGGCAGCCATTGACAAATACGGCATTAAGGATGACGTGTCTTATACCTCGACCGGCGGCGGCGCTTTTCTTGAATTTCTTGAAGGCAAAGAACTTCCGGCCGTTTCTGTGTTAAAATCACGCAGTTAGAAAAATAGACCCACAACAAACCAGGATTAAAAATGGCCAGAGTTACTATCGAAGATTGTTTGGAAAATGTTGAAAACCGTTTCAAACTGGTTTTATTAGCCAGCACTAGGGCGCGCCAACTCAGTCACGGTGCGACTGAATTTGTGCCGCGCGGTAAAGACAAAGACACTGTGCTCGCCTTACGCGAAATTGCAGCAGGTTTTGTCACGACTGAAAACGTCAATCTTCTGCACCGTGTCGGCGAAGCGCATGCTCATGAACAGCAGCATAACCCGATGTTCTAATTTGTAGAGCCTATGCCGGAAATAGCCGACACGAACGAGCTGGAACGCCCTCAGGACAAACTGATTCGGCGTTTGTGCACGAGCTTGTCCGGCTATTTGGACCAAACTCAAATCGACCAATGCGTACATGCTTACGAGGTTGGTGCGGCGGCCCATGAAGGCCAATTTCGTAAAACCGGCGAAGCTTATATTTGCCATCCTGTCTCCGTCGCCATCAGTCTTGCTGAAATGCGCATGGACGCTAACGGCATCATGGCCGCCATCCTGCATGATGTTATTGAAGATACCTCGGTCAGTAAAAAAGAACTGGCCGACCAGTTCGGCACAGAAGTCGCGGAACTGGTCGATGGGGTTACCAAATTAACCAAAATCGACAGTAAATCACATGCTGAAACGCAAGCGGAAAATGTCCGCAAGATGTTTCTGGCCATGGCCAAGGATTTACGCGTCATCATCGTTAAGCTAGCAGACCGACTGCACAACATGCAGACACTCGGCGTCATGCCGGCTGCAAAAAAACGCCGTATCGCTCGTGAAACCCTGGACATTTACGCCCCGATCGCCAATCGTCTAGGCATGAATAATATCCGGCAAAAACTCGAAGCGCTGAGTTTTGAAGCGATGTACCCGATGCGCCATGCGGTTTTAAATAAAGCCGTAAAAAAAGCGCGGGGCAACCGCCGAAAAGTTGTCGACATCATTGAAAGCACCATAAAAAATCGTTTGGAGCAAGCTGCTTTAAACTGCGAGGTTGCCGGACGGGAAAAAAACCTTTACAGCATTTATAAAAAAATGCTGAACAAGAAGATTTCCCTGGCTGATGTCTTCGATGTCTATGCGTTCAGGATTTATTGCGACGATGTTGATGCCTGTTACCGTGTGCTGGGCATCATGCACAACCTGTACAAACCGATTCCGGGGCGATTTAAGGATTATATCGCCTTGCCTAAGGCCAACGGTTACCAATCTTTGCACTCCATACTGATGGGGCCTTACGGCGTGCCTATCGAGATCCAGATCAGAACGCATGAAATGCACCGCATGTCGGAATCGGGTATCGCCGCGCATTGGCTGTATAAGTCCGATGATGATAAGAGTGAAAGGTTTCAGGATCGCGCCAACGAGTGGCTCCGGGATTTGCTGGAAATCCAAAAATCGGCCGGCGATTCGCTGGAATTTATCGACAACCTGAAGGTGGACTTGTTTCCTCAGGAAGTATTTGTTTTTACCCCGCTGGGTGCCATCATTAAACTGCCTCGCGGTGCGACCATCATCGATTTTGCCTACGCGGTGCATACCGATGTCGGTAATGCCTGCGTTTCCGCCAGAATCGACAAACAGCTGGTGCCGTTGCAAACCAAACTGGAAAACGGCTTCACCGTCGAAATCATTACCTCATCGTGGGCCAGACCCAACCCGCTCTGGCTTAACTATGTCATTACCGCCAAAGCCCGCTCCGGTATCCGCAACTACCTGAAACATTTTAAACAGCAAGAAGCCATTGACCTGGGCCGCCGCCTGCTGGAAAAAGAGCTGCACGCCATGCACTTGAATCTGGAAGACATCGACAAAGACAAGATACAAACCTTGCTTCAGATCATGTCCAAACAGTCGCTGGACGAGTTGCTTGAAGACATAGGACTGGGCAATAAAATGCCGTTTTTGATCGCCAAACGCATCGCTCAGGATGACATTTACGCCACCGTCAAGCTGGATGACAACGACCACGCCCAAAAAAGGCCACTGATCATCAAAGGCACGGAAGACATGGTCATCACCCTGGCAAAATGTTGCAGACCGATTCCGGGCGATTCGATCATCGGCTATTTCAACCCCGGCAAAGGCATCGTCGTGCATCATCACGAATGCCGTAACAGCAATGTCGTCAGAAAAAAACAAACCAACTGGTTGGATGTCGAATGGAGCGCGGATGCGGTCGGCGATTTCCCCGTTGAAATCCGTATAGAAATACTCAATCAGCGCGGCTCGCTGGCGACCGTTGCTTCGACTATTTCCGAACTTAATTCCAATATTGAGAACGTCACTGTGGTCGATCAGGATGACCGTATCTGCGTCGATTTAATCACCTTAACCGTCAAAGACCGGGTGCATCTGGCTAAAATTATGCGCCGCTTGAAAGAACTGTCGATCGTTGTAAAAATCACCCGTGTTAAAGCGTAAAGGATCAAACATGCCCAAGAAAATCATCCAGGCCGATAAAGCGCCGCAAGCCATCGGCACCTATTCGCAGGCCGTCAGAGTCGATCGCACGGTTTATCTTTCAGGACAGATTCCTTTGGTGCCTGAAACCATGACCCTCATTGAGGGCGATATAGGCGCACAGATCACCCAGGTGTTCGACAACCTGCAAGCGGTTGCAACAGCTGCGGGCGGCGATTTTTCGGACATCGTCAAGTTGAATGTTTTTTTGACCGATTTGGCGCACTTTCCGATCGTCAACGAAATTATGGGGCATTATTTCCAGGCTCCTTATCCTGCACGGGCCGTTATCGGCGTAGCTGCGTTGCCTAAAGCCGCCGAGGTGGAAATGGATGCGATTATGGTGTTAAAGCCGCAGGAATATCCGGCCTCCTGATTAATCGTTAATGTATCCCGTTAATGAAAACTCAAAACCCCCTGAATCAACCGGTCGGCATATTAACGGGGATAGGCGCTCAAACCGCAAGTCGTCTTAAAAAGCTCGGGCTACACACTGTTCAGGACTTGATTTTCCACCTGCCGCTACGTTACGAAGACCAAACCCGCGTTTATCCGATCGGCTCGCTAAGGCCGGGCATGACCGCGCTGGTCAGCGGCAAGGTCGAGTTTATCGATGTTTTGCCCCGAGGCCGAAAAGGCTTGGTTTGTCGAATCAGCGACGGCACCGGTTTTATCAACCTAAAGTTCTTCCACTTTAGCGCCAATCAGCACAACACGTTGAAACCCGGCACGGCAATCAGTTGTTTTGCCGAAGTCCGCTACGGTTTTGCCGGGCTGGAAATGGTGCATCCCGAATACAAAGTCATCGGCCATCCTGATGAGTGCATCACCCAAACGCGCTTGACCCCGGTTTATCCATTGACCGAAGGCTTGAGCCAAAATGTGCTCCGCAAGGCGATCAAACAGGCTTTGGAATTGTGCAGCCAAGAGCCTGAACTGCTTGCCGACTGGATACCCGAGTCGATCTTAACGCAATACCGTTACCCGTCCCTTAGCGACGCGATCCAAACCCTCCATGCGCCGGATGAATCGGTATCGATTGAGGCCCTGCAAAACGGCAGCGTACCGGCGTTAAAGCGGCTGGCCTTTGAAGAATTGCTGGCGCATTTTTTAAGCCTGCGGATAACCCGGAACAAGACCAAAGCTTGGCTAGCGCCCTCGTTTCTCGTAGGGGCGACCGGCAAAATCGCCACCGATCATTTCATTCGCTCCCTACCGTTTAAGCTGACGAATGCGCAACAGCGGGTCATTGCCGAAATCGAAACCGATTGCAGCAAACAACACCCGATGATGCGCTTGGTGCAGGGCGATGTCGGCTCAGGCAAGACCGTAGTTTCGGCCTACGCGGCATTATTGGCGTTAACGGCGGGTTACCAAGTGGCAGTGATGGCACCGACCGAATTATTGGCAGAACAGCATAAGCGCAATTTCAGCGCCTGGTTTGACGGCTTTCAAATCCAAGTGACCTATTTAACCGGGCAACTTAAAGGCAATGCCAGAAAAACCGTGTTACAGGCGCTGGAGGACGGCACGGCTAATATCATCATCGGCACCCATGCCCTGTTCCAGGACAGCGTGAACTTTCACCGCCTCGGCCTGATTATTATCGATGAGCAACACCGTTTTGGTGTGCATCAGCGGTTGGCGCTCAGAGAAAAAGGCCAGCAGGGCGGCGTCAGGCCGCATCAATTGGTGATGACCGCCACGCCAATACCCCGGACGCTGGCCATGTTGCAATATTCCGACTTGGATATATCCATCATCGATGAACTGCCGCCGGGCAGAAAACCGATCGTCACCCGCGTGATTCCTGCCGAGCGGCGCTGTGACGTGATCGAGCGGATTAGCGGCTGGGTCGACAAAAAAAAGCAGGTCTATTGGGTGTGTACGCTGATCGAAGAATCAGACGTTTTACAATGCGAGGCGGCGGAAAAAACCGCAGTAACGCTCACCGAGGCCTTGCCGGAGGTGCGCGTGGCGCTGATCCACGGACGCATGAAATCTGCCGATAAAGATGCCGTGATGCAGGACTTTAAAAACCATCGGATTGACTTACTGGTCGCCACCACCGTCATCGAAGTCGGTGTCGACGTGCCCAATGCCAGTTTAATGATCATAGAAAACCCGGAACGCCTGGGTCTATCTCAGCTGCATCAATTACGCGGGCGGGTCGGCCGAGGCAGTGACGACAGCTTCTGCCTGTTGATGTACCAAGCGCCGTTGTCCGACACCGCCCGCCATCGACTGGGGGTTTTGCGCGACAGTAACGATGGCTTTGTGATTGCCGAAAAAGACCTGGAATTACGCGGCCCCGGCGAAGTCATGGGCACCCGTCAGACTGGGCAAATGCATTTTAAAATCGCCGATTTGGCGAGAGATGCTGATTTGCTGGATGCCGTCCAACAGGTCGGCGACAGCTTTTTTACCGACTCGCCCTTATCGATACAACCCTTGTGCGACCGCTGGTTGGGCGCATCCACCGAATATTCCGAGGTTTAAAATCTGTTGCCTAGCCTTAGCTTTTTATTTAACCGCGAACCCGCATGGGTTGAAAACCGCCAAGGTATCCGTCATACCCTGCCTAAAGATGTCCAGTCGTGGACTTACGAGCCGGGATCGCTAACCCAACGGCTGCGCGATTATTACGGCGATGCGATAGGCGTCAAAGTCCTGCTGCAACGCTGGAACACGCCATTTCTAACCGAGCGTCGCTTGCTAAAACTTCACGAAAATCGGTACGGACTGATCCGAGAAGTGTTGCTGCACGCCGACGGTCAGCCGCTGATTTTGGCCAGAACCATCATCCCGTCAAGCACTGTCAAAGTCGCTAAAAGCAACCTAGCGCATCTAGGCAGCCGTCCGCTGGGGGAAGTGATTTTTTCCTACCCCAAACTGGAGCGCATCGAAATGGATGTGACCTTGATCGACCAGCCAACGTGGAGTTGGTCGGCGATAGCTGAAGCCGGTATCGACCAGCCGATATGGGGCAGAAGAACCGTCTATGCCATAGCAGAGCGGCAAATGCTGGTCAGCGAGTTTTTTTTACCGGCGGTTTTGAATGTTTAGCCCGCGTAGGATGTGCCGCGTGCCTTGGTGACAAAGGCACGCCCTTATTTCGGCCTGGACTCGTAGGCTTAGACCTTCCAGGTTTTTAAAACATGGAAGGTCCGGCTTGGCGTTGAGCCTAGCCGATGTGGCAATTGCCGGTTGCGAGGGGAGCTTACGGATTGCGTACCCGACAGGTTGCCGACGACTTGTATGGATGCTGGAGGTAGAGCAATGCAGGAGCAATTGCCGAGAATGCCGCCACCGGTTAATTGAAATAAAAACGAACATTATTCCACTGCGCTTGCATGATAGAATCAAACCCCCTCAATTATCGTAATTTAAGGTGAACGACATGCTTTATATCGAACCCAATCAATCAGGTAGTAAAGTTAGCTTCAAATCTCGCTACCAGAATTTTATCGGCGGCCGCTGGGTCGATCCGGTCAAGGGACAGTATTTTGAAAATTCCAGCCCGATTAACGGCAAGGTTTTCTGCGAAATACCCCGCTCCAGCGCCGAAGATATAGAGCTGGCGTTGGATGCGGCTCATGCCGTCAGAGCGGCTTGGGGCGAAACATCGGTCACCGAGCGCTCGAATATCCTGTTAAAAATAGCCGACCGGATTGAAGCCAATCTTGAGATGCTGGCCGTCGCCGAAACTTGGGATAACGGCAAGGCGGTGCGGGAAACACTGGCGGCGGACATCCCGCTGTGCGTCGATCATTTCCGCTATTTTGCCGGATGCATCCGCGCCCAGGAAGGCACCATAAGCGAAATCGACAAAAATACCGTCGCTTACCATTTTCACGAGCCGCTGGGCGTGGTCGGGCAGATTATCCCTTGGAACTTCCCGTTGTTGATGGCCTGCTGGAAACTGGCTCCCGCGCTGGCCGCAGGCAACTGTGTGGTCATGAAGCCGGCCGAACAAACGCCTGCATCTATCTTGGTGCTGATGGAAATCATCGGCGATTTATTGCCCGCAGGCACGCTCAATATTGTCAACGGCTATGGCGCGGAAGCGGGGCAAGCGTTGGCGACCAGCACCCGGATTGCAAAAATAGCCTTCACCGGTTCGACGCCGGTCGGTTCGTACATCCTTAAATGCGCGGCTGAAAACATTATCCCTTCCACCGTTGAGCTGGGCGGCAAATCGCCGAACATCTTTTTTGAAGATGTGCTGAATCAGGAACCGGCATTCATCAGCAAATGTATCGAAGGCGCGGTGCTGGCATTTTTCAATCAGGGCGAGGTCTGTACCTGTCCCTCACGGCTGTTGATTCAAGAATCCATCTATGATGAATTTATCGCTAAAGTCATTGCGCGCGCCAAGCAGATTAAACGCGGCAACCCGTTGGATACCGAAACGATGATTGGTGCGCAAGCCTCCAAGCAGCAGTTCGACAAGATTATGAGCTACGTGCAAATCGGCAAAGATGAAGGCGCCGAGGTTTTAATTGGCGGCAAGGCCGAATCTTTAGGTGGCGGCTTCTCTGAAGGCTATTACATCGAACCGACGATCATGAAAGGCGGCAACAAGATGCGCATCTTTCAGGAGGAAATTTTCGGCCCGGTTATATCGGTCACCACCTTTAAGGATGAGGCCGAAGCTTTGGCGATAGCCAACGACACTCAGTTTGGTCTGGGCGCGGGTGTCTGGACACACGACATGAATCGCGCTTACCGGATGGGGCGGGGCATTCAGGCCGGTCGGGTCTGGATTAACTGTTACCACGTTTATCCTGCTCATGCGGCGTTCGGCGGCTATAAAAAATCGGGTGTGGGTCGTGAATGCCATAAGATGATGCTGGATCATTATCAGCAAACTAAGAATATGCTGGTCAGTTACGACATTAATCCGTTGGGGTTTTTCTAGGCTGGGTTGTACTGCCATCAAGTTAAGCCGTTCGTGGTGAGCCCTTCGACTACGCTCAGGAGAGTCTTGTCGAACCGGCTTGGATGAATGACTTGAAAATCAGCTTCGAGTTGAACAATTCTCAAGACTGATTTTTGACAACCCATATCCCACAGAAAATCAGTTACGAAAAATATTGATTACTTGATTTTCGTTTTCATCTATAAAGTCGGTTAATAAGTGGGCGACCTCGGCAACGGCTCCTGTGGTTATGGCAGTGGCTGCTGTTTGCCGGCTATCAGGATGCGCGCTAGCCTGCGTAGGCCATCGGATGAAATATCCAGGCCGAACGGTGCGCCCAGTCGTTCAAGTTCGTAAATCGCGTCGGTCGCCGCTATAAAGGTTATATAGCGCAGACCCTGTATGCCTGGCAATTCTTTGGCGACGGTTTTTAAGGCCGGTGCCAGACGCACCCAGGTATCAGTAAAAAATACTCGCACTGGATCGGCGCCGTCTGCATCGTGTTCTTTTAAGCCTGCCTGAACAGCCGTTTTGGAATCCGTCAGTATTTCCGTCAGGGTTTCACGCAGTTCCGGTGATTTTGTGTCTTTGGCGGCCTGATCTATCGCGGATTTTAAAAATGCCTCCCATTGCTGCCAAGCGGCTTGCCATTGTTTTTGTTCGGTCTCGCTAAAGGCGGCGGCAGGTTTTGCAATCGCTCTTTTGGCTGGTGCATTGAACTCAAGCTTAACGCTGATGCCATTATCTCCGGCATTGATGTCGTTGAATTTGAGTGACTTGAGTATCTGTTCAACTTCCGCCGCATTATCCTTGGGTAAAAAATGCGCCAGTGTCTGCCCGATATTGCTGCGGGATTCGTTCAAGTCGATTTTTACGGCGGCAAGTTTGGGTTCGGCAAAACGTTTGATCAAATCCTGAAGCTTGTTGATGGTCAGATGGTGGCCTTCACGATCATAGGCTGTCGCGCTGGTGACCGGAAAGCTCAGTACCGAATGCCCAGAATCAAGTGTCGGTTGCTGAACAGTTTCCAATATGCCAGCCCATTCCAGAACCGTTAAACATTGTCCGCCAAGGCTCGTTCCGAGTCGGGCCTGAACCTCGTTTAACAGCTGGATTTGGCCGTTTTTCCCTTTAATATCAGGATTGGACAGCCTTAGATAACTGCATCCCTGCCGATCATTCCACAGTTCGGCGGTATTGTTTTTGGCGGTATATAGCTGGGAAATCAATACTTTTTTAATAAGGCTGTAATCGATTTGTAACGGAATGCTGAGCTGGTTGGCACTGCTGTTTTTTGCACATAGCAGCAATAGACCGAAAATAATCATTATGAAATTCTTATGCATGAGCTTTCTCCTGTAGGACGGGTTACATTACGACAATAATTA
>JBCKWO010000046.1:0-16153 GCA_038922535.1 Methylobacter sp.
TTACCCTTTGCGATTTTCTCGGTGCATTTGCTGGGTATCTCTTCGATCATGGGCGGGATTAATATTATCGCCACCATTTTCAATATGCGCGCCCCCGGCATGACCCTAATGAAAATGCCGATGTTTGTTTGGACTTGGTTGATTACTGCTTTTTTGTTAATCGCTATCATGCCGGTTTTCGCAGGCGCAGTGACCATGTTGTTAACTGACAAGTTCTTCCATACTAGCTTTTTTGATGCGGCTGGCGGTGGTGACCCGGTGCTTTATCAACATATTTTCTGGTTCTTCGGCCATCCCGAAGTTTATGTAATGATTCTGCCTACTTTCGGCGTGGCGTCTACCATTATTCCGGTGTTTGCGCGTAAACCTTTGTTTGGTTATAGCTCAATGGTTTATGCGACGGCTGCCATTGCCTTCTTGTCATTTATCGTTTGGGCTCACCACATGTTTACGGTGGGTATGCCCATAGCAGGCGAGTTGTATTTCATGTATGCCACCATGTTAATTGCAATTCCTACCGGAGTTAAGATTTTCAACTGGACTGCCACGATGTGGAAAGGCTCGATGACTTTTGAAACGCCGATGCTGTTTAGTATTGCTTTCGTCGTTTTGTTTACGATGGGCGGCTTTACCGGTTTGATGATGGCTATTGCACCTGTAGATTTCCAGTACCATGATACTTATTTTATCGTCGCTCATTTCCATTACACGCTGGTTCCTGCTTCGGTCTTTATATTAATGGCTGCGGGCTATTTTTGGCTGCCTAAATGGACCGGGCATATGTATGACGAAAGAATCGGCCAGTTGCATTTCTGGTTGTCGGTCATCTCGGTCAATATCCTGTTTTTTCCACAGCACTTTTTGGGACTTGCCGGTATGCCGCGCAGAATTCCCGATTATGCGGTGCAATTTGCGGATTGGAATATGATTTCCAGTATTGGCGGTTTCATTTTCGGCGCGAGCCAATTGTTGTTCCTTTGGATTGTGATTGACACGATTAAAGGCGGCACAGGCGAAAAAGTGACTGACGAAGTGTGGGAAGATGCACATAAACATGGTTTAGAATGGACTTTGCCATCGCCCGTGCCTTATCACACTTTCGCAACGCCACCTACTGTGATTCCTTGCGATCACGACTAGGTCGAGTTTGTCGTGAAGACGTTGTTTTGGCAGCGTCTTCACACTGAAATCAGGTCTTTAAATGACAGTAAAACAAAAAAACATCTTAACGGCTGTCGTGCTGATTGCGATTGCAACAACCATCTACGTTTTGGCTGTCATTCAGTCGTTATCACGATGAATGAGGTGGCTTCAAAAAATAAAAAACTCGCTCGCACCTTGGCACTTGCTGCCGTTGCGATGTTTGGTTTTGGTTATGCGTTAGTGCCGCTGTATGACGTGTTGTGTGAATGGAAATGGATAGAACGCGATCGTCCCGATGCCATTAAAGCCATTCCTGAAACGGCTTATAGAATTGATGTTAATCGAGATATTAACATTGAATTTATGACCACGCTGAATGAATCGACACCGATGGAATTTCATGCAGAAATGAATCAACTTAAGGTTCACCCTGGCGAATATCACACGGTGAATTTTTATGCGACGAATAAAACAGATTTTGAGATGGTGGCGCGTGCGATTCCGAGTTTTTCGCCTGCGTTGACCAGCACTTATTTTGAAAAAGTCGAATGTTTCTGTTTTTCGGAACAAATGTTTAAACCACGCGAAACGAAGAAAATGCCGATGCGTTTTGTGGTGAATCCGAATTTACCGAAAGACTATAAAACCATCACGCTTTCGTACACCTTTTTTGATAACACAACTGTAAAAAAATAATAAGGGGAAGTTTATGTCTACAAGTAATGCTTATTACATTCCGCATAAAGCAACGTGGCCAGTTATGGCAACAGCGGGTTTAGTGACCACGTTGGCGGGATTTGCAAATTATCTGAACGGTAATGCCATTGGCTCAACGTTTATGATATTGGGTTTGGTGGTTTTTATTGTGATGGTAGCGGGTTGGTTTACGTTGCAATCTAAAGAAAGTGAATCGGGAATGTACAATCATGGCGTGGGTATTTCGTACCGTATGGGCATGATGTGGTTTATCTTTTCGGAAATTATGTTTTTTGCGGTGTTTTTCGGGACACTTTGGTATACGCGTAATCTGTCGGTGCCATGGTTGGGTGGGGAAGGTAGCAATGCAGCGACTAAAGAGCTATTGTGGCCCGCTTTTGAAGCCGTTTGGCCGACCAATGGCCCCGGTAAGGTTGGCGGTGATTTTGAGCCTATGGGAACATGGGGTTTGCCATTTTTGAATACCTTAATTCTGCTGACTAGCGGTGTGTCTTGTACTTGGGCGCATCACGGCTTACTTGCAAAAAAACGTGATCAGCTAATTAAAGGTTTGGCGGCTACCGTAGGTTTGGGGTTCTTGTTCGTGACTTTACAGGCATTAGAGTATCATGAGGCGTATACCGAAATGGGGTTAACTTTGGGATCAGGTATTTATGGCTCTACTTTTTTCATGTTGACCGGGTTTCATGGTTTCCATGTTTGCGTAGGCGCTATTATCTTGAGCGTTGTGTTGTTTCGTAGTTGGAAGGGCCACTTCAAACCGGAAAATCATTTCGCTTTTGAAGCCGCCGCTTGGTATTGGCATTTTGTTGACGTAGTTTGGTTAGGATTATTTGTATTTGTTTATGTAATTTAATCTAAACAGCTGTACCAAAAAAGCGCTGCCTAACAGACAGCGCTTTTTTTTTGTCGGAATGGTTGAGGCGTTTTTATTTAACAGGTGCAGCAGGTGGTGTTTGGTGCATGCGAGCGCCTAGTCCGTGAGGCGTGAACATGCCGGTTGCAAAGGCTATAAAAATGAAAATGAATAATACCAGTGAAAGCGTGATGCGAAAAGTCAGCGCTTTGACGGTTTTTTCGGATTGTTCCTGGGTATTGTGCTTAACCAGATGAAATAGCGCGGAGCCTAGGCTGATAATAATCAGGATAAAGGCGATAATAACGATGCTTTTTATAATCATGAATGTAATTATTATTGATGGTTAAGGTTTTTGTATTCTCGGTTATTTAGGTTGCTGTGCCAATAGGGTAAATAAAAAAAGCATGATCCAGTCAGATACGACGCAATGAAGTTTAAAATAATTCCAACATTAGTTTATTTGTGCCTGTTGCCGATGCTGCTTGCGTTGGGGTTGTGGCAATTAGATCGTTCAGAACAGAAACGGGCATTGCTTCAGCGGCAAGAACAAGCGGGTGCGACTGAAACACTGCATTTGTCGGCGGCTGTTGATAACAATCTCGAGGCGCTAAGATACAGGCAGGTCGAAGTTACGGGGCATTACGATGCTGCGCATCAGTTTTTGATAGATAATCAAATCAGCGGAGGGAAGGCCGGCTATTTTGTGCTGACCCCGTTTGTATTGACCGGGGAACCTCAGACGGTTTTGGTGAACCGAGGCTGGATTCCTTTAAATCCGGATCGATCGGTGCTTCCTGATTTGTCGATTAATCAGGCACAAACAATTATTACCGGACGGATTAATAATTTTCCCAGTGTTGGTATAAAATTAGCGGGAGCGGAAATTCCAACAGAGGGTTGGCCATCGGTAGTGCAGGTGGCTGATAGTCATGTGTTGGCTAAGAAATTAGGCTATCCATTATTCCAATTTCAGATCGAATTGGCTAAAGAGTCGCCTGATGGATTTAAGCGGGAATGGCGCACCTCGACCATTATGCCGCCCGAACAACATACGGCTTATGCAATTCAGTGGTTTGCATTGGCATTGACACTCACGATACTCTTTTTTTGGTACAGCTTTCGCCGCGCCAGTTCTCGACTGGCTTGCGGCATACACACCATCCATGGCGATAAAAACAACGATGCGCAATCAAAAGAATAAAAATCATCTATTAATTCTGGTTATTTTCGGAATGTCCATCATTCCATTTCTAATAGCCTGGGGATTAAAAGAACATCCGCAGCTCGTCAGTGGGCGAACTAACAATGGGCAGTTAATCATACCGCCAGTGACAACAGAACGCGCCGATTTCACCGGTTTCGACCCGTTTTCGAGCGATAATATGACAGAGCTTTCCGGGCACTGGCTGTTGGTCAATGTTATCCCCAATGGCGAGTGCAATGAACCCTGTCTGAAGGCCATTTATAAAGCCAGGCAGTTACAGCTCATGTTAAATAAAGAACTGCCCCGTACCCGTCGAATAGTCTTGGTGTTAAAGGACGTTGCGCCGGAAATGGCGAGTAAATGGTGGGAAAATGACCAGAGCTTGTTAAGAGTTAAAGCTAATGATGCACTTATCAAGAAAATTGCCGCACTTAGGCAAGGCAGTATTCCTGACGGGATGCTGCTGTTAATAGATCCGCTGGGTAATTTAATGATGCAGTATGAGCCGGGTTTTGATCCTTACGACGTAAAAAGCGATCTGATGCACCTTCTGCGAATCTCACAAATCGGATAGTGGAAAATAAAATGTTTAGAAAAATAACTCTCTTTGGCGTTGTTTTAGCTTTAATAGTCATCGTAGTGGGTTCGTATGTTCGGTTATCAGGGGCAGGTTTAGGCTGTCCTGATTGGCCAGGATGCTATGGGCAGGCTATACCAATCGATTTTGATAGCGTCGATTTTAAAGCGCAGGCGGCGAAGGCATTCTCAGGTCAGACGCCCGATCTTGCCAAAGCCTGGAAGGAAATGAGCCACCGTTATCTGGCGGCAGCCTTAGGCATGACTATTTTGTTGTTAGCATTGCTTTCGTGGCGCGAACAGCAAAATCGTCCGGTGGTCGTGGTGGCCGCATCGACTCTTGCGGTTTTGGTAGGCTTGCAGGCGGCTTTAGGCATGTGGGCGGTAAAATTGCATATCATGCCGATTGTTGTAACCGGCCATTTGTTACTGGGGATGATGACTTTCTGGCTGCTGTTCTGGCTGTATTTGCGGGTTAATCCAAAAGTTTCGCCATTAGCTTTACCAAAGAACGGTTTAGCTATATTCGCCCGATTCGTAATGGGGGTGTTATTTTTAGAGATTGTTTTAGGCGGCTGGGTCAGCGCCAATTATGCGGCTCTAGCCTGTTCGGGTTTTCCACAGTGCAATGGTTCATGGTGGCCTAAAGCCGACTACCAAACGGCGTTGAATTTATTTAACGCATTAAGCACAGGCTATACCGGTGTCATCGCATTCGATGCCCAGGTTGCCGCCTCGTGGCTGCATCGGGTCGGTGCGTTGATTTGCTTTATTGTACTCGCGCTGGTGATGCTGAACGCAACATCGGCGCATCACTCAAGGCCGGTAAGAAGAGCCGGTTTAAGCTTGAGCGTATTGCTGTTGTTACAGATCGGCTCGGGCGTTATCGGCGTCAAATTCGGGATGCCATTGTTGGCAGCGGTGGCACATAATGCTGTCGCAGCCTTGCTGCTGCTGCCGCTCATCGCTATCGGTTTTTATAGTCGATATGCTTATGTTGAAGCGCTAAAGCCTGTCGTAGAAGTGGAGCCTGAAGCTGCGGTTGTGGCAGAACAAGCTTACCCGGTAGCGGAATCAGAGTCGCTATACCTGCGCCTTAAATCGCAGCTAAAGCGCACCCGTTCTGGGCTTAGCGGGGTATTGGCGCAGATTCCTTTAGGTCAGAAAGAAATCGACGCGGATTTACTCGAAGCCATAGAAGCCAGTCTGTTAATGGCCGACATAGGTGTTGACGCAACTACCGCAATCATCAAACGTTTGACGGAAAGCGTTGAACGGCACCAGCTCAATGATGGCGAGGCGTTAAGGGCAGCCTTAAAGCAGGAATTACTGAGTATGCTCCAGCCTTGTAATAAGATTTTGCATATTCCCAAACAGGATAAACCTTTTGTTATTTTGGTGGTCGGCGTTAATGGGGCGGGTAAGACCACAACCATCGGTAAACTGGCCAAGCGTCTGCAAACGCAAGGCCATAGTGTCATGTTAGCCGCCGGGGATACTTTTAGAGCGGCGGCTGTTGAGCAATTACAAGTCTGGGGTGAGCGCAACAACATTCATGTGGTGGCACAGCATACCGGAGCCGACTCGGCATCGGTCATTTATGATGGCGTACAATCGGCACAGGCAAAAGGCATCGATGTTTTAATTGCCGATACCGCCGGACGCTTGCATACAAAATCTAATTTGATGGACGAGTTGAAGAAAATAAAAAGGATTATCAGCAAGTTGGATGAAAATGCGCCTCATGAAGTACTGTTGGTATTGGACGCCGGCACCGGGCAAAATGCCTTGTCGCAAGCGAGGCTGTTTAATGAGACTGTTGCCTTGACAGGCATAGCGCTGACCAAGCTCGACGGTACCGCAAAAGGCGGCATTATTTTCGCGCTGGCTAAACAGTTTGGCATCCCGATTCGATTTATAGGGATAGGCGAAGGTATTGATGATCTGCAAGATTTTGATGCAAATGCTTTTGTAAATGCGTTGTTTGTCACGGACTAAAAAAAAATGTTAACATTCGAGAATGTCAGTATGAGGTATCCTGAAGCGGGCGATGTATTACGCAATGTCAGCTTTCATTTGGAACAGGGTGAGATGGCTTTTCTGACCGGACATTCAGGTTCCGGAAAAAGCACGTTATTGAAGCTGATTGCGGTGATCGAACGTTGCACCCGGGGGCAGGTTTTATTGGACGGTCAAAATCTTAACCAAGCTAAGGATAGGCATATCCCTTTTATACGCAGAAAAGTGGGATTGATCTTTCAGGATTACAAGCTGCTGCAAGATAGAACGGTTTTCGATAATGTGGCATTACCGTTAGTGATAGCCGGTTATGGACACCACGAAGTTTCCAGAAGGGTGCGGGCAGCATTGGATAAAGTCGGGTTATTAGGCAAAGAAAAAAAATATCCTGCGGTGTTATCCGGCGGTGAGCAGCAGCGGGTTGGAATTGCCCGAGCGGTGGTTAATAAGCCGCCGATGATTTTGGCGGATGAACCGACCGGGAACCTTGACCCGGAACTGTCTGCCGAAATAATGCGATTATTTGAGCAGTTTCAACAAGTTGGCGTCACCGTGTTGATTGCTACCCATGATATTTCGTTGATTGCCAAAATGAACCATCGCGTCTTAAAGCTGGATCATGGGCAACTGGTTTCGAGCTAAGTTATGAAGCAGGTTAATAAAAAGCTGGATAAACGGCAGCGCTGGCAGACCAAAATTTCCGGCGGGAATTTTGTCGATAAATTTCATGCTTATCGTAATCATCATGCACAAGCGTTGTTTTCAAGTCTTGGCCGATTAGTTGCGTCGCGATTTTCTTCTGCACTGACCATCATTGTTTTGGCGATTGCTATTTCGTTGGCTAGCGGATTTTATATTCTAGTGGCGAACCTTCAACAGCTGGCTGGTAGTTTGGAAGCCAGTAATCAAATCTCATTATTTCTTAAAGATGAAATTTCAGAGGCAAGAGCCAATAAGTTTGCTAATAGTATCAAGATAAATCCAGATATTCAGGACGTTAAAGTCATTACCAAGGAGCAGGCGCTCAGTGAGTTTCAGCTATACAGCGGATTTGGCGAGGCGATAAAAACCCTAGAAAAAAATCCGCTACCGATGGTTATCCAGGTGTTGCCCAAAAAATCATTGGAAAACGAGCGGGCGCTCGAGACCTTGCTAGATGATTTAGGCCGGGCGGCGGAAGTCGATTTTGCCCAAATGGATATGCAATGGGTTAAGCGTCTACAATCGATTATGGAAGTGGCGCGGCGCGGCGTTACCCTATTAAGTTTATTGTTGGGTGCAGGCGTGTTGTTTATTACAGCTAACACCATACGCCTTGAATTGTATAATCGCCGTGATGAAGTCGTGATCGCTAAACTGGTAGGTGCTACCAACAGTTTCATCCAGAGGCCATTTTTATACAGCGGTTTTTGGATTGGCTTTTTCTCCGGTGTGACGGCATGGTTTATTATTACAACGATCATGTTGATTCTAAAGCAGCCTGTCGAAAGGCTTTCCGGGCTTTATAATGACGGTTTCCATGTGCTGTTTTTGGGCTTTACTGAAACGCTGGCATTATTGCTTATATCCTCTGTGCTGGGTGTCGTGGGTTCATGGATAGTGCTTCATTTTCAACTTCGGCAATTGAAACCCGAGTAGAAAATTATTAGCACTCTTGTTCTTAGAGTGCTAGAATTCAAAAAAGTTTTCTTACAAAGGGGTTTCAATGAGTAATGCCTTAGCTTTACCCGTTAATTTATCGGTCGGAACATTTGATGCCTATTTAAATGTTGTTCGGCAAATGCCCAAGTTGACGGTAGAACAAGAGCGCGAGTTAGCCTTAAGATTTAGAGATGACGGTGATTTGGAAGCGGCGCGTGAATTGGTAATGACCAATTTGCGTTTTGTGATTCATGTTGCCAGAGGCTACAGTGGTTATGGCTTGTCTATGCCGGATATTATTCAGGAAGGTAATATCGGCTTGATGAAAGCGGTTAAGCGTTTTGATCCTGACGTAGGTGTGCGCTTGGTCTCTTTTGCCGTACACTGGATTAAAGCCGAAATTCACGAGTATGTAATTAAAAACTGGGGCATCGTAAAAGTTGCCACAACCAAGGCGCAGCGCAAATTGTTTTTTAATTTGCGCAAATCCAAACAGGGTTTAGGTTGGTTATCCAATGACGAAGCGACGGCGATTGCCAAAGATCTTAATGTCGATGTGAGTACCGTTTACGAAATGGAAAAACGTCTGGGTAGCAGGGATATGTCGTTTGATATGCCGGTCGATGAGTCAAGCGAAGAAAGCTATGTGGCTCCAGTCAGCTATCTTCATCAGCACGGCACTGATCCTGCGGTATTGCTTGAGAATTCGGATTGGAAAGGCCATGAGCAGGATTTATTGGCAGATGCGATGTCGAAACTGGACGAGCGCAGTCTGGATATTCTATCAAGTCGCTGGTTGGCGGATAAAAAAGCCACATTGCATGAACTTGCCGATCGCTACAATGTGTCTGCAGAAAGAATTAGGCAGCTAGAGCAAAATGCGATGAAAAAATTAAGAGTAGCGGTCGAACTTGCTGCTTGACCCCTCGGCTACGCTCAGCTCAGGTCCTTGACGTTTTTTAGGGCTAAAGGCTTAACGATTCAAACGTTAAGCCTTTTTTATTGTCTTACGGTTTGTTTATGCAACCGTAAAAACGATTTTAAAGCGGCCTAAGTATATCCAAAACTGATTGAGCCTGTTTTGCAGTTTCAAGGCCGAGATGGGTCAGATAACCACCATCTTCCTGTGACACTAAGCCTTTTTCAAACAACCGATGGGTTGCCGCGATGGTTTCCGGTGTGGCGGTATTATGTACCTTGATTCCTTCTTGAGTGGTGGACAGGTTGTAGCGAGCCAGAATGTTCAGTTCTTCTACAATATCTTGCGTATAGGGCATAGTAAATCCTCTTGATTCATTGATTTAAGGCAGTAGCATAATGCTATTTATAAAGAAGGAGTATCTTTTTCTTAGCCGGTTTTCTTTCTCGCGACGATTACGCCATCACGGGTTGGATTAATAAAGGTGTCGAATTCAGGATCATTAAAGATTAATTCATTGTGCTCCATAATCGCCTCGGTCCAGCCGGGGAAAATATCGGTAGGATTTGCCACCGCTACCCGGCCGCGCCAAAGCACATTATCGGCAATATAAAGTCCTCCAGGGCGAATCCTGTCTTTAGCCATAGTCCACACCGCCGGATAATCGCCTTTATCGACATCGTTATAGCAGATGTCGAATAGTCCTTCAGTCTGAGAAAAAATATCCTGAGCGATGCCCGCCTCAAAATCGATGCGATCCCACAAACCGGCAGCGCCGAGATATTGTTCGGCTTTTTCCTGATTCAGAAAATCGGCATCGGTGCAAATCACCCGGCCTTTTGAGCCAACTGCCCGGGCAAACCAATAGGCGGAATAACCATAGCCGCTACCAAATTCAAACACCCGTTCAGCATTGATCATTTTGGCCAACGACTCAATAAATACGCCGACCAAACGGCCGATGATAGGGAAGTTATTTTGCTGCGCCAGCGCTTCCATCTCGGTCAATACTGGATGATCAGTGTGTCGTAGTAAACCGTGCATGTAATGTTCAATGGACGGGTTGACCGGGATTATCACGCCGGGATTTAAAATGGTTGGGGATTTTATGTCAGTCATTAACTTGTTTCTCCTGGATTGTGTGCTGTGACTGCCGTTGTCCATCCGGTGAGTGGTAGAGTTTAGTTTAGTTTAGCTTGATGAACCGGTACGACTTGGGCTTTATTAAAATAATTCAATTTCACTGAGGACGTCATCCTGTACAAGAACAGCTATATCCTCATGCAAAAGGTTAGGTAGCTTGGTTAGCACACCCCGTTCTTTGGTGTCATGCAATATCACCAGATCTTGATAGATCTCGCGCAGTTTGCCCAGTAAATCAAGCCTTTCTCGGTTAAATGCACCTTCCAGATGAATAGCGCGTTTAGGTCCGCTGCCTCTTCTGACCGAAAAAACAGCCCAGACATATAAGCAGGATTCATCCTGAACACTGAGATTCAAGTCAGTTGTGGGGTCAAGTTCGGCAAGCAGGCTGTTATGGTCATCATCATGTCTGGTGAAATCCAAAGGAAATCGCCTGATTAATAGTTCACGAACCGTACTAGTTTCTCCCGGTTTTTTCTTATCGTGGTTATAAATTTCATAAGCAGCTGCGTTATCAACCCACGGAATCTCAGCAAGGATGGCTAAAATTTATGTGTTAAGTAGGTAGATAAAAGTTTTCCAGAGTTTTTTATGTGTAAGCTATTGATATAGGCCTCATACGCTATAAAAAAACTTCTACATTACTACTTAATGCCTGATAATCCTGTTGAGCAGATAACTGAATAGTCCAGGAAAAAATCTTCTGTACTGTTAGATTGATCTTCATCGGTACTCAGACGCAATATAAAAGGCTTCATTATGCAACTTTTATGCGAGAAATAGGGTTTTTTTTGAGAACCTACCTCGTTTCAACGCTCCGCGCTCATCGTTATACTACCGCCCGCTAGCGGCTCGGCCTTGAGCAAGCTGAAAGACTGCCCGGTGGCCGATTCGATATGCTGGATAATGGGCTGCCAATTCATCAGTAAAGTTTGCCGAATAAATCCAGATGCGTCAGATACAGCCGCATATCCAACTCGAACCGATGATAAGCCGGTTCCATGTGGATGCATAGTTGGTAAAACGCCTTGTTGTGATCCTTTTCCTTTAAATGCGCCAGCTCATGCACAACGATCATCCTTAAAAATTCCAGCGGCACATTTTTAAACAGCGATGCCACCCGGATTTCATTTTTTGCCTTGTGTTTACCGCCCTGTACCCTGGAAATAAAGGTGTGCAGGCCTAAGGCATGATGAAGGTCTTTAATTTTGTCGTCATAAATCACCTTGCTCAGCGGCTGCGACTGTTTAAGCAACGCATTTTTCATATCAACGGTATAGGCATAAAGCGCCTTATCCGTCTTGATCGTGTGGGCAACCGGATATTTTTTCAGCAGCGTTTCACCGAGCTTATTTTCACTGATCAGCTGGCGCACCTGATCGGTTATATTTTCAGGATAGCCGATTAAATATTTTAAATTCTGCATGCTTTAATGAATTCAGTATTTTGTCCAGAGGAGCCAGAGAAATCAACGCCCGAAAAAGAATAGTCTTATCTTCCAACAGGCCGTAACATTCATAATGATAGGGCGAGTCTATGGTGCTGCCGATGCCGTCTTTATCGGATTCCTGAGGAATTTGCCTGATCAGGATATACAGCGCATCGCCGGATTTTAGTTGGGCAAGATAGCAGCGGTCAATGCTGATTTTATGGGAGATATAGACCAGCGGATTACGTTCGAAATCGTGCTTTTCTATAACCGCTTTTTCTAACAAGGCGCTGGAGATTAAGCTGCACGGGAATATTTCCGGAAAAACCGCTTTATTCTTAAACGGGTCGAAAAAAGTATCCTGATCGACCAACGAACCGCACAAGAAATTCTTTGCATTGCTGGTGGTGATGTATTTACGCTTCAGGAAAAAATCGCTGCCGGCGATAAAAGACCGGTCTGGATGTTGGTTGGGGACGCCAAACTGCGGGATATGCGGGTTGGTCAGAAATAATGCAAATTTGGATTCCTTCTTGTAGCCCAGCATGGCCAATGCTCCCCCGGATTTAACGATAATCCGGTTACTGAGCGTTGTTTCAGGTTCTTCGGTAAATTGCGATTTTTTTATTTCGACCGATACCGCCTGGCCGGGTTTGACTGCATTGGCAAATGAAAACTGGTAGTTGCTGTAGTGCAAGTTGTTGTCGCTAATCAACGCGTTTTCATTATGTAACTGGCGGTGAAGAAAAATTTTATGTTCGATCAGCGATTCGACTTGAAAGCCCAGGGCAATCGGGCCTTTGAACGGATTGTGGTTGATGCGCAGCCATCTGTTCCGGTCATGGAATAAATTGAAATCATCGGTCGCATTACGTGCAACATCAATGTGTATCTGTTTAAAAACATCCGAACTGTTTGATGTGTTCATAGTGCCTCAACGGTTGAGTTTTTCCTTCGACAAGCTCAGGACGAACGGAATTTTGGAATGTCCAGGAAGCGTGGAAACCTTTCGTGCTGAGCCCTTCGTCTGTGCTCAGGAGAGCCTTGTCGAAGCATGAGCGGTTTCCACACAGTCCAGCTACATCAATCGATAAAACGCCGGGTCAAGTCGCCATAGTCGTCAATCCTGCGGTCGCGCAGGAACGGCCATATTTGCCTGACCTTCTCACTTCTTGCGCGATCAATCGTACAGCTTAACAGTTTGGTTTCCGAATCATTGGCATGGGTGATAATTTCTCCCTGCGGCCCGGCGATAAAACTATTGCCCCAGAAGTTAATGCCGGTAGCCGAGTCTGGCGCTTGCTCAAAGCCGATACGGTTACAGGAAATTACCGGAATACCGTTGGCGACCGCATGAGAGCGTTGGATGGTGATCCAGGCATCCAGTTGGCGCTGTTGTTCCTCATGCGTATCTTCCGGGTCCCAGCCTATCGCGGTCGGGTAAATCAACAGCTCCGCACCGGCCAAGGCCATCAATCTGGCGGCCTCCGGGTACCATTGATCCCAACACACCAACACGCCTAATTTGCCGATAGAGGTTTCGATCGGCTTAAAGCCTAAATCGCCGGGCGTGAAATAGTATTTTTCGTAAAAACCCGGATCATCGGGAATGTGCATTTTCCGGTATTTTCCGGCAATGCTGCCATCCTTGTCGAAAACCACAGCGGTATTGTGATAAAGCCCTGGCGCTCTTTTTTCGAAGATAGTCGAGACGATCACGATGCTGAGTTTTTTAGCCACTGCGGACAGGATGCCAGTGGTCGGGCCTGGAATAGGCTGGGCAAGATCGAAGTTATTAGTGTCTTCACTCTGGCAAAAATACGGTCCCAGATGCAGTTCGGGCAACACCACCAAGTCGGCGTTTGCGGTTGCGGCCTCATGGATTTTGGCAATAGAAAAATCAAGATTGGTCTGTCTGTCTGCATTGCAAGGCTGTTGCACAGCACTAACGGTTAAGGTCGATTTCATGATGGGGAGCAGTAAGTTTTTAATAGGTGCTATTTTATAACGATTTTCCAATTGGAAATAAGGAATTGTGCGAGAAGGCCTATCTATAATTGCGTTTGAAACGTGCTGCATACTGGCTTTAGCTTAGTAACATGGATGCTCATACCTTTGAATCAATCCTTGCCTATCCGGTTAGCGCCCAAAACCACTATATGTAGGGGGCTCCAACTGATGAAGTAAGGCATACAGTTCAATGAAAGTACTACCCCTAGTTGACTTGGGCGTAAACCGGATAGGCAAGAATCAATCATTAGACATCTTTCCTAAATACAGTTCTGTAGGCCGGAATAAGCCGGTTCGAGCGACAGCGAGAATCGGTGTTTCCGGCAGACGCCCTAAAATTTGCTTGATTTTGAACAGAGTATCTACAAGGCCACGTTTATGGCGGATTGCTAGCGCGAATCCGCCTTACAGCGTTAATTCGTCCGGGTTTTTTGCGAAGTAGTTGAACCACTTCTACGATAAATCAGAAACTAACTACCAAGACAAAACTGACGGTCAACGCCAAGTAAATACCAAATGCAAACGTCATTTTGAGCCTCCTATCGTGAGTAGACAGAATGTTTTTTTCATCTAGTTTTCCGGTTCGGGCTGAGTTGAAGTAGCCAGGCTGATTGGTCTGCTGCCGGTTTCACTTTCCGCCTTACCAGGGCATTTCCAAATCCGGCGGCAGTCTACTTTCGTGACGCAGTAACCTTGGGGACGGTGCGACGCATTTGACAGCCCGAGATACCGATTTAGAACTCCCAGAACTTTGGGGCGCGTCCACGCAAATCCTCTAATTTGCAACTAACAGGAGGAAGCTCTCCATCAGGCGTCTCGAAGTAAAACTCCTGAGACTTGCCAGGAAGTACGGTCTTGTCAAGACTCCGTTTATGGGCGTACGGATGGTCGCATTGATTATAGATAATATCATTTTGTTCCTCGTGGCTCATTAGGCTTACTGGATATATACTGCACCACTTTTTTCCGCTTGGAGCGCGCTTAGGAAGTGGTTGCGTCGAGTTATAAATCTCGCAGACTAGATATGCCCACGTAAGTACAAGGCGGCTATCGTTCTTGACGGTTACCAATTGCGCACGTCCATCCATATGCCAGGTTAAGCTGATTTCTGTCGACTCTGCGGAAGGTAGGAGCTTCTCCTGATAACTCGTCGCCCCGACGGAGCAAGAAAAAATAGAAATTGCTAGGGCAGTAATCGCAGCGGCTTGTTTATTCATTGTCCCTCCTTCGGAACCTGTCAAATGCTTTGAATCAATTTTTTTGATTATAGGACTTTCGCCACTACTCAATGGTTGATTAGTCAAACTGATCTCCTTTAGGAATGTCACGTTTTCTGGCTTTTTCCCCATATAAATTCCGAACAGCATTCCGAGAAAAGCCCACCAAAAACCTCTGGCAAAAAATATTGGAGCAGCTTGGTGGACATCTCCACCAAGTAAAAAACTAGCTAGCAGCAGGACTAACATTCCACCACACAACCAAGACAAAAGAAATGCGGCGAAGTAGCCGGCAATCCTTTTCCAAGTTCCTGACCACTTTGCGGAAATATATTTTGCGCAAACATAGGCAATCCCTGTTATTAAAAAATCAAACATAGTTTTCTCCTTAGCGATATTTTGGAAATACCCGCTTCCCACGCCTAGCTCTTGGGAATCCGTACATTGGAGCAAAATCACTGTACCAAAGCACTTGCTCTCTACAATGCCCAATAAACTTCGGATCATTCCAGCACTTCTTCAAATCCTTTTTATTGAGCCTCTTGCTAGTGTCTTCTTTGTGAACATCAGAGAATACACGCCCTGTATACGGATTTAATTTAGGCCATTCTCTCGTCTTGCTTTTAAAATGACCATGCGGAACCGATGGATAGCAATCGACATCGCCAATTGTAAACATCCATTGGTTCATCATAAGAAATGCTAACCGTGTCGGCTCAATATCCCCAGATTTTCCGACGCCACTTTGCCAATCAACTTCATCATCGCTTTCATCTCGATGATGCTCTTCTTGAATAGCTTCTTCTCTATCTGTATTTGATATTCTAGGGTCGGTTAAATTGCAAGGATCATCCAGCCAATCAGCAACTTCACATCGCTCAAAATATTCAGGATATCCTATTAACCCCGTAGCAAAGCTTATATCAGAAAGAAGTTTTATATACTGCGACATAGTGTTCTCTAGTTGATAGGCCTAACGTAAAGCTAGCCGAGCTCTAGTTAAGCGCAATGTGAGGCTGTTGCTGGAAAGTTAGAGCTGCCCCGTTATAAGTTAGAAATCAATTTAACCTGACCCATTGATTCCGTTAGCTTGGTTACATTCAATCACAATCCTTAAAGTGGCTTGCTTGACATTGGTTGGCAAGTTTCTGTGCTTCTGAGATTTGTTGTGGTGTCATTTTGGCTGCGACTACGTCTCTGTTCTTAACTGCGTTTTCGTTACCACTCGCTGCCGCTAAGTTCAGCCACAAATGTGCGCGCACATCATCCTGTACAA
>JBCKWO010000047.1:0-15869 GCA_038922535.1 Methylobacter sp.
ATCGTCGGATCGATGCCGCTCGTAAGCCGCAGTCATGCGTTGCAAGGTAGTTTTGGTGGTGATGCTTTTGTTACGCCCGGCAATCACATTATGCGCGCCGATCTGTTTTAACTCCTTCATCAATGCCAAAACCGAGCCGTAGTTCGACAGGTAAACCCTAGTTTCAACCTTTATTTCGGTATAACCCGCTAATCGAAGCTTATGCACCAGCTGCGCCTCGCTGTAAAATTCATTAACGTGACTGTAATCGTCAACGTCCGCCCACGCGGCTTTTAATTCCTGCAATGTTTGCGGGCCGAAGATCGAAAATACCAATCGCCCGCCAGGTTTCAACACCCGTTTAATATCGGCGAAAACAGCATCGAGATTGACGCACCACTGCAAAGCGAGATTGGATAACACGTTATCGACGCTACGTCCTGCAAGCGGCAACTGTTCCGCATCGGCGCATAAATAATCGACATTAGGCATACCGGTTAGTTTTGTTCGTGCCGCCTGCAACATGGGCAACGCAATGTCCAAGGCGATAACAGGTTGCAGATAAGCCCCCTCACTCAACAACTCGGAGGTTAAAAACCCGGTACCGCAACCCAAGTCCAACAAAGTCCCTGCCAAGCTTTCAGTGTCGATAGTCGCCAACAGCGCTTTGCCGACAGTGCGTTGTAATGCGGCAACGCCATCATAAGTAACCGCCGCCGCCGCAAACGACTGCTTGATCTTATCTTTATCTAAAGTCATCGTTCATCCATCGCCGCGACTGCTCCCGGCAGTCTTGCGGCATACACACCATCCCTGGCGATAAATCGAGAAATAATCGCTACCGTTTCCCGGCTATGCGATAGAAATGGCACATGCCCTGCCCTTGCAATGATGTTTAATTCTAGGCTCGGCAATAACTGCTGCATTTGTTGGCCCACGGCCACAGGAACCAAGGTGTCCAGACCGCCTAATATGACCGACACAGGAATTTTTAATTCGGATAAAACCGGCCTCAAGTCGGCTTGTTTCAGAATGTCCAAGCCGCCCTGCAAGGTGTTTTTATCTGGCGCGGCGCATTCGAACACGGCGGTTTTAAGCGCTTTCAAAAGAGCCTTTTGATCTGCCAAACCGTTCACCTGCAAGGATAAAAACCGCAACAAAGTGGCCTGACAGTTTTCATTCAATTGTTCGGCAAACGCATCCAACAACCGCATGTCCATGCCCGGCCATTGTCCTTGTGTTTCGAGCGACCGGCCGGTCGCTCCTACGGTAAACGAAGGGTTCCCCGCCAACAAAATCAGTGAAGATACTCGTTTAGGATAGCGACCGGCTATATCAAGCACCACCGTAGCACCGAAAGACCAACCCAGCCAACAAATCCGCCCAGGGATTCTGCCAACCAACTCAGTACTAATTCGTTCCAACGTAAACGTGTCGATTTTTTCGCTATGCCCGTGCCCCGGCAAATCAATACAGATGACCTGATAACTAAGCGCCAATTGCTTGGCAAACTCTCGCCAGATGCCGGTGTGCATCGCCCAGCCATGCACCAGCACAATGGTTTTACCCTCACCATACGTTTCCAGATGAATTTTTGTCACTTACAGACCGCAATTGCTTTGCCTACAGGGATGTAGGTGAGGGGGTGAGCAGAAGTGGAAGCTTTAGCCAGCGCATCCAACAACTTATCGACATGCTGCTCTTCATGCAGTGCGGAAAAAGTCACCCGCAACCTTGCACTGCCTTGCGGCACGGTCGGCGGACGAATCGCGCTGACCAGAAATCCGGCAGCCAATAAAGCGTTGCTGATATTTACGGCTTTTTGGCTGTCGCCGATGAGGATGGGCTGTATTGCCGACGATGACGCCATCACTTGCAACCCGAGCTGCTCTGCGCCCAGCCTGAACCGTTCCGACAGTGTTTTAAGCTTATCCCTGCGCCAGTTTTCTGCGATGACAATTTTTAGACTTGCCCGCGTCGCCTCGGCAACCGCCGCAGGCATAGCCGTGGTATAAACATAAGTCCGAGCTTTCTGGATCAGGGTTTCAATCAACAGCTCAGAACCTGCGACAAACGCGCCAAAGGTGCCCAAGCCTTTACCCAAAGTTCCCATCAGCACTGGCACATCGTCCTGATTAAGACCGTAATATTCCAAAATCCCGCCGCCGCGCTCGCCGATCACGCCCAACCCGTGCGCATCGTCAACCATCAGCCAGGCGTCATGTTTTTTTGCAGTAAGCGCCAATTCGTCCAGCGGCGCAAAATCGCCATCCATGCTGAATACGCCGTCGGTGACGATCAGCTTATTGCCTGCGGCTTTTTCCAATTTTTCCCCGAGATCAGTGGCATCGACATGGGCATAGCGCTTAAATCGTGCCCCAGACAACAGGCCGCCGTCCAGCAAAGAAGCATGATTCAACCGATCTTCAAACACCGCATCGGTACGACCCAATAAAGCCGAGATCACGCCGACGTTAGCCATGTAACCGGTAGAAAATAACAACGCACGGTCGCGACCCGTGAACGCCGCCAACTCTTCTTCCAGCGCATGATGCGCTGCGCTGTGTCCGCACACCAAATGCGCCGAACCGCTACCGACCCCATAATGATCTACACCGGTTTTAAATGCCTGAACCACGTCAGGATGATTAGCCAAGCCCAGATAATCATTGCTGCAAAAATTGACGATAGTCCTGCCGTCGATTTCCAGATTAATGCCTTGCGGAGAAGCTATAACGCGCCGAGAACGGTATAAGCCTTGCACTGCTAAAGCGTCAAGATTGCCCGATAAATGTGAAAACGCCATAGTTATTTGTCTTTATAATGTTGGAGTTCGGATGGCACGGCACGCCCTACATGGCTTTAACCTTTCGTCTTTCGCCTAACCCGCATAACTTGAACCGCCGGAATGCACACCCAGCCGCTCGAACAACGCCAAATCATGGTTAGTCATCGGATTATCGGTGGTCAATAATTTATCGCCGTAAAAAATCGAATTGGCTCCGGCCAGAAAGCACAGCGCCTGCATTTCATCGCTCATATTATTGCGACCGGCAGACAAACGCACCCGCGATTTGGGCATCATGATCCTGGCAACGGCTATGGTTCTAATAAAGATAATCGGGTCCAGTGCTTCGGTACCCATCAGCGGCGTACCCTCAACCGGTACTAGCATATTGATCGGCACGCTTTCAGGATGCTTGGGCAGGTTTGCAAGCTCGATCAACAATTTGGCGCGATCTACATCGCTCTCGCCCATGCCGACGATGCCGCCGCAACATACGTTAATCCCGGCATCCCTGACCCGCGCCAGCGTATCCAGCCTATCCTGGTAAGTCCGCGTGGTGATGACCTCGGAATAATAATCTTCCGAGGTATCCAGATTGTGATTGTAATAATCCAGGCCGCCCTCTTTTAACCGGGCCGTTTGCGCATCGGTCAGCATGCCCAAGGTTACGCAAGTTTCCAAGCCCAGCGCTTTAACACCCTGAATCATTTCCACCACCCGCTCCACATCCTTATCTTTAGGCTGACGCCAGGCCGCACCCATGCAAAAACGCGAAGCGCCTTGGTCTTTAGCCAATTGCGCTGCCTTCAACACCACATCGATCGGCATTAATGCTTCGGGTGTCAAATCGGTAGCATAACGTGCGCTTTGCGGGCAATAGCCACAATCTTCCGGACAGGCGCCGGTTTTAATGCTCAACAAGCTACTTATCTGGACTTCATTGGGATCGAAATTTCCCCTATGCACGGATTGCGCCTTAAAAATCAAGTCACTAAAAGGCAACGCATAAAGCGCTTGCACTTCGTCCAACTGCCAGTCATGGCGAATTGCCGGGTTTGCAGACATTCTGTTAAGCTCCAGTATAAAGTTGAGGGTCAAAGCCCATCAATCGCGAACGACGATAAACTTGTCAACCTGTTCAAATGAAAATGGTATACAACTGGATCAATATTATACAGGATTACCTGCTGCCGCCTACCTGCATCTTATGCGGCCATCCAGGACACAATTCCCGCGACCTTTGCCATTCGTGCTACATGCATTTGCCTAAAAATACCCTGTGCTGTTATCGATGCGCAGAAATCATGGAAACACCTTCAATCGCCCCCGTGCTGTGCGGTCGCTGCTTAAGCCGTCATCCGGCCTTTGACGAGACTTACGCGCCGTTCATTCATCAAGGCGCCATCCGGCATTTGATCAGCACCTTAAAATTCGGTGCCCATTACAAGAATGCCCGCCTGCTCGGCATGTTGCTGGCCGAACACCTTAAACAAACCGCAGAACGCCCGGACTTGATCTTACCAGTGCCACTGCATAAAGCCCGTTACCACCAGCGCGGCTTCAACCAAGCCATAGAAATCGCCAGAACCGTCGCCAAAGAATTACAGATTCCGTTAGATTTAACCAGTTGCAAACGGCATCGCGACACGCCCCACCAAACCCAACTACCCGCCAAAAAACGCCGCCAAAACCTGGAAAATGCCTTTTCGATCATCAAGCCCATCCATGCCCGCCACATCGCCATACTGGACGACGTAATGACCACCAGTTCCACAGCCCATGAACTGGCCTATGTATTAAAGAAGGCTGGAGTTAGTCGGGTTGATGTTTGGGTGTGCGCGAGGGCTTGATTTATCAATACTGTGAATATTTCATTTCAAAGTGACGGATTGATTTACGCTGGTTCCCAAGCTCCTACTTGGGAACCCAGGTATCTCATGCTTTCAATGTTTCGGGAAGCTGGAGCTTCCGCCACAACGTTCCCAAGCTAGAGCTTGGGAACGAGTAGAAACGCACTGGAGGTGCACGGTTTGGACAAATGCCTAGACCGCGGCATAAACGGATTCAAGCGCTACGTGGCCTTAGCCGTCGTGTCGCGGAACATTCAAAAAATCGGCCAAATCAAGCGCGATACCGAGCGCGAACGGTTAGCCCGTGAACGGGAGCGATTGCGCCAGCGCCGGCAAAAGCTTGCCGCCTAAATTCCTCAACCGTTTTTGCATCGACGGCAGGCAAGTTGCGCCAAAAATTTTGCAAGTTTTCCATTAGATGCCATATTTCGACTTTTTTGGCACACTTTTGGACTAGCCAGGCAATTTTCCGGGTAGAATTTAGCAAAAACGTTCGTTGCTTTTTTGTTTTTGGCTTTCTCGGTCAGGCACTATTTATCTAGTGGCGGTTATCGACCATGACATTTAATGGTTATTGCCCCCGCTTTTCCAAATGGAAAGCAGTAACCAGATCCCCCCGATAGTGGCAAAAGTGTATCCCAAAAACCCGAAGGCAGGTAAGCCGAATATTTCCGGCCCGCCTTTTACCGTCACAATAATGGAAGAACCAATACTGAGCGCGGCTGTCACTATACCCACGGTTAACCGGCTAATGGCATTGTCGAATTGATTGACATACTGATCGAGACGCCTGACGGTAATATCAACCTGAATGGCGCCTTTTCTGGATGCGCGCAACAGTTTACGCAGGTCTTTCGGCAAGCTGGATAAAAGATCGACAACGCCGATCAGGTTACGCCATCCCCGTCTGGCGATAGCCTCCGGCCGGTAGCGCTCCATCATGATTTTCTGAATATAGGGAGCAGCAAAAACCAGCGTATTAAAATCCGGATTAAGATATCTGCCGAGACCGTCCAAGGTAATATAAGTTTTGATTAACAAGGCGAGATCGGCAGGCAACATCAGATTATGATCTCTTAATAATGCCATCAGATCACTCATCATGACGGTAATACTTAAATCCTTTAGCGCCAGCGAGCTGTATTGATCGACAAAGGCTTCTATCTCAATGATAAGCGCTTGCTCATCGGTATAGATATTGTCCGACCAGTCTTCAAGTATTTCGGCTACTTTAATTGGCAGGTGATTGGTCATGCCGTACAACAAACTGACCACCTGCTCCCTGCGCTCTTCAGTTAAACGGCCAACCATGCCGAAATCGATAAATGCCAGTTTATTATCCGGCAGATAAAACACATTTCCGGCATGCGGGTCGGCATGAAAAAAGCCGTCTTCCATGATCATCTTTATGAACGCCCCAGTACAACGATCAGCCAGCAGTTTTCTATCCAGCCCTGCTTTGTCCACTGCCGCAAGATCCCTGCCTTGAATGCCTTGAATATATTCCTGTACATTGAGCCTTTCACCGGTCCACTGCCAGTATACCTTAGGAATCCTGATATTGAGATCATCGGCTAAATTGGCGGCTACCCGTTCTGCGTTTCTGCACTCGGCGGCGAAATCGAGTTCCCGGCGTAACGATTGGTTAAATTGACGCAGGACTTCTTTCGGATGGAATCGGCGAATCTCCGATGATTCAGATTCGGCAATATCAATAATACGGTGTAAAAGGCGCAAATCGGCTTCAATGATTTTGCGCAGGCCGGGTCTGCGAATTTTTAAAATAACCGGCGTTCCGTCCTTGAGTATGGCTTTATGAACCTGGGCAATCGAAGCCGCAGCAAGGGGTTGTCTTTCGACGTTTAAAAAAATGTCATCAATACTACCGCCAAGATCTTCTTCAAGCTGAGGTAACAACTCTTCAAAGGGTACAGGAAGCGCTTGATCCTGAAGCTTTTCAAATTCGGCAATATATTGGGGCGAGAATAAATCAACACGCGTCGCAAGGATTTGCCCTAATTTAATGAAGGTAGGACCCAAATCCTCCAATACACGACGTACACGCTGCGGCGTGTCGAGTATTACATAGTCTTCCACATGCTGCCAATGCAGCACCCTGCCTGCGCGTTCCAAGGCCTTGCCCATTCCCAAGCCGCGAACAAAGCTGCCGAATCCATAACGGATTAATACCGATGCAATATCATGAACCCTGCCCAGATCCCTGGCCGCATTCAACATTTCCCATAACATGTTACGTTTCTAAGCTTTATTTTTTGGAATGAGGCGACTGGAGACTTTCAGCGATGCCCAGTAAAATACCGCTGCCTATCTGCGCCAAAGTGGAAGTTGTGGCAGCGGTACTTGATACGATGATGTCTTTACCTATCAGCGACAAGTCTTTCAGTGCTTCCAGAGCCGTTAAAGTTTGCTTGCCGACAGCCGTTCCGCTTTGCCTAGTATGGGTAATAAAATCGCTAACAATGTCGGTAACGACCTGACTACTGCCTTTGGCTGTTTTCTCCAAGGTATCGAGAAACATCCCCTCCAACTCCTGCAAGTCTTTGATTGCACCATTAAGGTCATGTTGAGAATAGTCGGCAACTTTGGAAGTCACCTCTTCAATAGCCAGTTTTGATGCTTCTGCCGCAGTCGCCAACGCATCGTCCAATGCCGTGACTGCATGCTTAAAAACCTCTTGGCCATGCCCACCATGACTAGCTATGCCCTCATTAATACCGTTACTGACTGCTTCAGTAACACTTTTGATATTGTCCATATCCAGTCGGCCTGATGTCAGCGCTTTCAGGGTTATATCCTTGATTTGCTGATGAACATCAGCCCCCGATTTAACCGCTGTCCGGACTGCATCTTTAACGTCTTGTTGTTGGTTTGTTTCAGTCATAGTCGTTCTCCAGATCAATATAAAAAAACTTCTTAATGGTTTTAAAAAGGTCACATAGTACCGGAACTGCCCAACGTATCGGATTCAGAATTAAGGCTGCTGAAGTCAACGGGGTCAGATTAAATTGATAAAAATCAACGGCACTGACCCTAATGCCGCTACCAGTGGCGCTCAAGCATTTGAATAACAAGGATTTAGATATAAACTAAAGTTAAGCTTTAACTAATTATTGGATATAATTGAATTTCCTACAAAATAATAAAACCAATAGAAAAGCTTAACTAATGAAAAAGTCTAGTCCATTGAGCCTAAGCTTACAAATCCGATCTTTCAAAAATACTTTTTTTCAATTTAATGACCTGCCTTTTAAAGATTTATTGCCAGACCCTATAATTGAAGCCATCCACCCATCGGGAGATGTCCGCGACACGGTCTTTGCGCCCTTGGTGACACTGAGAGCCTTTTTATTTCAGGTGCTTAGTTCCACAAGGAGAAAAATGGCAAGAAAAATGAGAAAAATGGGGTCAGCCGCGTAGGTCGGGTTAGCGACAGCGTAACCCGACATTTTTGGCTTCGATGCGTCGGGTTACGCTACGCTAACCCGACCTACCTGCTGCGCCAAATTATTACTCATCATCGGATTGCGGCTTCATTTCGTCTTCAGTTTCCTGCCCAATGGAGTTGACCACACGCCTCGTACCATGGCCGATTTCTTTAACAACGTCCCGGGTGCCGTGTCCAATTTCCGTGGTAACGTTGCGGGTCGTATGGCCTATTGTTCTTCCTGCCTCCTTAAACTCGGCACAGGACGACAAGCCTGTAGAAAACAAAATAAGTAAGGTAAATAATTTTGCACATGAAACCATAATTTTTTTCTTACCTTTAATATAGGGTCTTAAAATTTAATTATACCTAATAATTAAAGCGGCCAAATGATGATTGATGGCAATTCCGTCAAGACGCTTCCCGATTTTGAGTTGGATCTTATCTCACAGCAACAACTCTTCAATCTGAATGTTAATCGCCATGCATGCCGGTTTAATAATACACCCTAAACGATCTCTGTATTTGCTCAAACTCATACAGATAGGGCTTTGCCACTTCGTAATTAGCCGCCACTACTAATAAATCATGGGAAAAAACCGAGGTGTTGTACCAGTTGAAGCTGCCTTCAATAACAATGTAATCGTCAATGATGCAATATTTGGAATGAATCGGGGAATACGGCACCGGGTGATCGTCTTGCCCGTAAACCAAACCCACCCCAATACCGGCGTACCTGAGCCGGTCTACGGTCGGCAGCAACGGACGATTTAACTCTTCGTGCATCGACCTTTCTACACCGATACGCCCCTGTCTGGCCAGATGCCCGTTCAGCAGAATATGCACGTTGACGCCCCGATGATGGGCGTTGATTAGCGCACTGACCACGCTGTCGTGATGGTCGCCCAGCAAATCGCCAATCATGAATAACGACACTTTTATCGAATATCGGGCGCGGTGAATTTCGGCCAAGATGGCGTGATGCGGGTGATAGGGCTTGCCGTTAAGCATGACATGTCGACCAAAGGTATAGAGCAGGTTGAAATGGCTCAACGGATCGATACCGTATTTTTGATTGACGCCGCCGCGCTGGCTTTGAAAGATGTTATCCAGCAAGCGGCAAATGCCTTTGGAATGGAAGGTCATGCCCGATTCCCAGTTAGCCCACCAGCGGTCGAAAGTGATATTGAACGAACCCAGTATGCTGTCCTCGTCATTAAAAATAATGAACTTGGTGTGCATATCCGGCTCCACTTCGATCAGGTGATGTTTGGGGCTGCAAAACACGCCGATCAACTCGATCCGGGAACGCTTTAACCGCGCGTAGTTTTGGCTGTTGGTCAGTGTCATTTTCCGCCAATCGACGATACACTGCACCAATACCCCCTGCTCGTGGGCATGAATCAAATGGGTAATGAAATCATGGTCGTCAATGCAATCGACACTGACTTTTATGGTGCATAAACGCTCAGGGCTTGCGTGTTTGCAGCGGATAACTTTGTCGATAAGGTCGTGGATATAGCGTTTCGGATGATACGGATGGTATTGCTGTCCCTTGGTGAATTTGGGCACTAGCTGCAAGGCCTCAAAATGATGGTTATACCAATCCACATCGCTCTGTAATTCACCGGCATTCAGTTCGTAAGCCCGATAATGGCTGATTGTCGCCCAATCCCCGTTAATCCGCCGGTACTGCGGTTGATCGTCCTGAAGCTGGTGCCAGTCCATAAAAATATATTCGTTTTGAGAGGCAATGGAACGCTCGTCCAGATGCACAATAAAGGCGAACTTAACGCAGTTGATCTGACCGAAGTTACTGGAAAACGGGTGGATATAAAAATCCCGCGTGCAGCGTTTGTGGCGATCCCACTGGATGTCGTAGGCATCGGTATCGACAATATAAGTTTCGCAGAGCGCATCGCGATAGATTTTTAAGATGACTTTTACGTTAGCCTGAACGCCGTGAAACACATCGAAATCTATTTTCCCCCAACGGATATAAAACTTGTCGTTGAAATCGTTAACCCGTTGAAAAGGGCCGCCCAGGTTTCCATGAGTGGGCGAGGCTAGGTGTTCGGCTATCTGCATCTGTTTATCTCCATGGGAAATAGGTATTGTCATCTATGGAACGTGCACAAAACAATCTCTCCGAGTTGTTTCATATACGCTTCGTAGGGGCGATTCTGGTATCCATTGTGCGCATAACTCGACGACTGAAGTCGCCCCCACACCCCCTTCATATTGTTTTCACTTAGGCTCAAAGGTCATAAAATAACCGCAATGATCGGAAACCCGTCCATAGTCCTCTTCGGTGAACCTTACCCTGGCCGAAGTGACCTGCAACCCGCTGGCCTTGTCCATGAACACATAGTCGATGCGGCAATCATCGCTTGGATAATCCTGCCAATGGGGATCGTTGACCCTGAAGATTTTTTCAAACAAGCCTTGCGAATTGGCCGCTAGATACTGGTCGTCGTATTGGTGGGCATCGACCACCAGATGATAGCCGTCCGACCCTGCGGTAATATTAAAATCGCCGCACAGCAAGGTGGCATTAACCTGCGCCGACTGTTTGGCCTCAGCCCACTCGCACAGGCGTTTAAACTGCCCGGAAAAGCCGTCTTCCCACCAGCTTAAGTGCGCCGAAAAAACGTTGACCCGCCCTATATAAGGCACATTGATTTGCGCCATGACCACTTTTCTGGAGTGGATGCTGTAGGCATCATGGCTGTCCGACACATAGAGTGCGTCCTGTTTGAGCAGCGGATACTTGCTTAAAATGGCGACGCCTTCGCGGTACTTGTCGAAGCCCAGATGCGCCCAGTCGGTGTGGAGTTGGTAGGGCGTAGCCAGACGGTCGTTAATTATTCGGGCGGAATTGGACGCCCAGTCCCCTGCCCCATCATTCCACAATTCGGCCACTTCCTGAAGACAGACGACATCGGCATCCAATTCGTTAATCGCCTTGGCTATCTGCGAGAACTTATAATCCTGATTGTCTTCCTGATAACAATGCAGGTTAAGGATCAAAACCTTCAGCGGCGCGTGGCTAAGCGAGTAATTTTTGCCGTGGTTGTTATCCCAAAAGACTTGGCCGTGGCGCTCGACACAGATGCTGTATTGTAGGCGAAAAACCTGGCCGATCCTAAGCCAGCCTTTCCAGATTGCAACCCCGTATTGGTTGGGGTTCCGGGCATTGCTAAGCGCCCCTTTGTCCCAATAGCTTGTTTTAAAATGGCAGGGCGTTTTATGGCTATGCAGCCAGTTATCGGTCGTCCAGTGCACTGTTACCTTGTCGGTATCGATGAATTTGTCCACCGCGACGGTGATCGGGACGTTTTTTTGCCCATCGTCCAACCTGTCTGCAAAACCGGTGTTGAATACCGGAACAGAACTCGCCAGCCTGATGCCCGAATCGGCTTCGCTGGAATGATTCAAGCCCTGATTGTTATCCCAAATCTCGACACCCGACGCCTGAAAGCGCAGCCCGAACTGTATATTGCCGGGTAGCGATTGGGCTGGGGTAAGCTGGAAACTAATCCGAGCCTGCCAGTATTCCTTATCGTGTTCCAGCTTGCTGTGGTAGCTTGCTGGCAACGTCTGCCATAAGCCATCTTCCCCCGCCCAAACCACATCGACCCGCTTGTCGTGGTGTGTGCTTTCCACCCGCATAAAAAAACTTAAAGTCTGCTGGACGCCGGGGTTTTTTCGGGCAATCACATTTTCAACAGTCAGCAGTTGGATTTTGTCCATCCTTTGTCTCCGTGATTGTTATCCAGATAATGTAGGGGCAATCCCTTGTGGTTGGCCTGGCTGCCCACAAGTGGCACCCCTACGGTCGATCCGCTCTTACGAAGGATTGTAATCCCGAAAATCAATGTCTGGAAAAATATTATCCATGATCTCCAACGCGGTCAAATAGCGCTCGTTGATCCTGTTCTTGCGAAAACTATCGTGCAAATAGTTGAACCGAGCCAAGTGATCGGTGATGCGCTTGTTCGCATAATCGGTGGTTGTGCCCGATTTCATGATAAACGGCCAATCGGAAGCTTGCGCCAGCAAAATCGATCGGGCAGCTTGGTTCAAAGCCCGCCTCTGTAAGGGGGTCAACGTCAGTCCATGGACATCGTGCGCCAATTTTTCCATGTCCAGTTCGGCCTTGTGGAGCAACGGATAAATCCAGTCATTGGTTTCATTGATCCAGTAAGCGGAATAGCCTTGATTGCCCCAGGTTGATGCGGCAGGCGTAGCGACCTGGGGCGCAGGCTGCTGTTTTAAATAATCACCGCAACTGATTAGTTGAACGCCGCTTGAGTCTTCGCTAGCCAATCTCAACACGGTCTCCAGCCAGCAGGCCCCTTCAAACCACCAATGACCGAACAGTTCGGCATCATAAGGCGCGACAATAATCGGCGGCCTGTCCATCGCAGCGCCAAGCCGTTCGATTTGATGCCGACGTTGTTCGATAAAATCCTGGGCATGTTGATACGCCTTTGCCCTGGCCTGCCTCGGGTTATAAATGTCCTTGGGCAGGTTATCGCCGGTCACGCGATGGTATTTGATTCCAGTACTGATGCGCGTTTTGCCGTCAAGAATATAGGGGGCGATATAATCAAGGTCTAGCTCAAAACCGATGTCGCTGTAGTATTCGCGATAGTCAGGATCGCCCGGATAGCCTTCTTTGGCGCTCCAGACCTGCTGTGACGACTCGGGATCACGCGCAAACGCTGCAACGCCATTGGCGCAAGCTATCGGCGCATAAACGCCGTTGCGGGGTTGCTCGCTTGCATCCATCACGCCGTGGGTATCGACAAAAAAATAGCCGATGCCGGCATCGGCCAGCGCTGTCTCCAACCCTAGATAATAGCCGCATTCGGGCAACCAAAAACCGGTCGGGGTATTGCCAAAATAGGCTTTAAACGTGGCAATGCCGGTATTGATCTGATTGCGGACTGCGGTTTCGCTGACATTGAGTAACGGCAGAAAACCGTGGGTTGCGGCAGTCGTTATCAGCTCAAGCTTGCCTGTGGACTGATGCTTTTTAAAAGCCGCCAATAAATCGCCTTGATAGCGATCCTGATAAGTGTTTAACGTGTTCAGGAAAAAACGCCGATATAACCGCGCTAATTTTTGATACTCCGGCTGTTTGCGGTTTCTGACGATTTCCTTTTCAGCCAATTCCAACAGGCTATGCAGATGTCTCAGATAGCGGGTTTGCAGCAGGTCGTCGCACAGCATCGACATCAACGTCGGCGACAATGACAGCGTCAGCCGGTAATCGACGTCATCTGCCTGCAACCGGTCGAGCATGTCGATCAGCGGCAGGTAACATTCGGTGATGGCTTCGAACAGCCAGTTTTCCTCAAAGAAACTGTCATGTTCAGGATGCCGTACATAAGGAAGGTGGGCGTGGAGAACAATACTCAAGAATCCTTTCTGCGCTAAGCTTTTTATCATCACGCTGCTTTGCTGATGCCCAGTCCTGAGGTATTTTTGCCCAGGCAATAGCTGGAATTTTCAGGGTCTTGATGCCACGCAGACTGTCCATAGTGGGCATGAATAACGTCCGAGTATGCAACGGCAACAAAGCTGTCGTCAGCACAACACTTACCGATGGCGGCAAAATAAGCCGTTTGTTCAACAGGATTTGGCAAGGTCACTTGTTGACGGGTCTTGAAGCGATCAATGGCTACATCGAACCAGTGTGCCGTTTTGGCAACCGCCCGCTCTTGGACAGGTTGCGCGTAGATTCTTAAGGTGAGCTGCTCATTGTCATCATTATCGGGCATAGAAATTCCCCAGCTTTGCTCAAGACTCCAATACGCATAAAGGTGTTCAGGATCGACCGGCAACAGCATCAACTGGGGAATATTGTAAGACGCTTGCGACGCAAAATCGCGGCCGATTTCCTCACCAATGTCCAGGAGCTCCCTTGGCGTAAGCCTAATATCTTCGGCAAGTTCCGGCATCCGGCTTGAAAAGCACGGCGTAAAATCCCGACTGATTTCCTGGCTGATTTCAAGCAACTCTTTTGCCGATAGATTCATTTGAGGATTGTGCCCTGAATGCAAAAACGTCATTACCCGCCTTAAATGTTACGATGACCTTATCTAAAGTTCTTCCTTAGACCCTAGACCTTAGCTTATCTCCTTGAAAAGCAAGCCCATCCAAGTATACGGAGTAAATTCCGCAGGGTCTAGTCAGTACAAGGCTTTAATTGTCGACCGGTTTCTGGTGATACCACAGCTCGTAAAAAATACCTGCCAATCAGCCATACACGTTCTCAAAGACCACTACCGTCTGGCTATTGACCGAATAAAAATCCCCTGCCATCGGCTTTTGATCTTGCAACGGGACAATATCGTGCGGCGCGCTCAACGAGGTATCCACGGCCAGGCACCAGACACGACCGGCAATAACCGGCAGTTCAAGGGTAACTTGTTGGTCTGACATATTCATTGCAACATGCAGGTCGGCTTCGCTGCCGTCAACACCCGCCAGGGTAAAAGCCAGAACCCTGGATTCGGGATCGTCCCATAACGGCTTGTTGATTTCAGCGCCATGCCATTGAATCTCGGCGATGTCTCTGCCCTCGACTGGTTTCCCGGTCAAAAACCGCCGCCGCATAATCGATGCATGCCTTTTGCGCAACGCGATCATCAGCTGAACAAAACGCAGCATGTCGGCATTTTCTGCCTCCATCTTCCAGTCTATCCATGACAACTCATTATCCTGGCAATAACAATTATTATTTCCTTGCTGACTGTTCAATATCTCGTCGCCCGCAAGTAACATCGGAACGCCATGACTGAGCAACAACATCGCGCTTACGTTTTTAGGCTGTTTCCGGCGCAACGCCAGGATGCCCGGATCATCGGTATCGCCTTCAACCCCGCAATTGAAACTTAAGTTATTATTGCAGCCGTCCTGGCTATTTTCGCCATTGGCCTCATTATGTTTTTCGTTGTAGCTGAACAAATCGTACAAGGTAAAACCGTCATGGCAGGTCACAAAGTTGATGCTGTTAATCGGCAAGCGGCCTTTATGCTCGTATAGGTCGTTACTGCCGCAAAGCCGGGTGGCGAGCTCGTTGACCAGCCCCTTATCGCCGCGCACAAAACGCCGGATCACATCCCGATACCTGCCGTTCCATTCGGCCCAGCGATAACCGGGAAAACTGCCGACCTGATACAGCCCTGCGGCATCCCAAGCCTCGGCAATCAGCTTGGTTTTAGCCAGTTGTTCCGAAAGTTCAATACCCCACAGCAAAGGCGGATCGTGCAGGACTTCGCCGCCCTCACCTCGTGCCAACGCGCTGGCCAGATCAAAACGAAAACCATCGACATGCATTTCCCTTACCCAATATTCCAGGCAGTTGATAATAAAGTTGGCCACCAGCGGGTGATTGGCGTTTACCGTGTTGCCGCAGCCGGTGTAGTCATGGAGGATGCTCTTATCATGCTTGTCGTGATGATAAAAAATATCATCGCCTATGCCCCGGAAATTGATGATGGGGCCGTCCGCTCCGGCCTCGGCGGTATGATTAAACACCACATCCATAATAACGCCCATGCCGGCTTGGTGCAGCGCTTTGACCAAATCACGAAATTCCTGCACATGCGTGCCCTGCTCAGGAGTGACGCAGTAGCCCGGATGGGGACTAAAAAAACTGTGAGTGCTGTAGCCCCAGTAGTTTTTCAAGCCCATATCGGCGGTATTGGGAGGCACATCCTGTTCATCGAAAGCCATGACCGGCAATAATTCGACATGGGTGATGCCGAGCTTTTTCAGGTACGGGACTTTTTCA
>JBCKWO010000048.1:0-15851 GCA_038922535.1 Methylobacter sp.
CCGAAGGGTTTTTAAAGCCTGGAAGGTCTTGATAGAGGCTATTGCACCAGACGGTAATCCTTAAGGTGCGAGCAATCGTTAAATATGGGGTGAGTCGTTGCTACGGAATAACAACTTCCGGCAGTTTTTCGGGGCTGTATTTTGGTCGTGTAAACTGACGACCCATGAATAAATCATTGCTGACGATCGATACATCTTCCAGCCAGCGGGACGATAACTGGCAGGTGTCCGAGTAAGGCGGTTCTTTGCACATGTCCACGATTCCGTCAGCCAGTATATTAAAATGCAGTCCCGGCAATGACCGCACACGCATGCCCGGCAAAGGCGCGGTGTAGTCCATGATGCTCGGTTCGTTGAAGTTGAGCAGGTCGAGCAACAGCTTGGGCACTTGATAAAGCGGCAGGCTGCCGATCTTAAGCGGTCCGCGTTTGCCGTCGATGATCAGCATCGGCGTGCTCACATAGGCTTTGAACATGGTTGGCGTAAACTCGCTGCGATTGGCCGTCAGCACACCTGATTCGACATAGCCTGCAAAATTTTCGCCCAAAAAAGGCAGGTGGTCGCCGAACACCACGATTATGCCTTCCGGGTCGCGTTTACGCAGTTCATTGATGAAGTCCATCAATTCCCGTGACTTATAATAAACCGTGTTGGCGTAGGCTGATACCTCCTCAATTGGAGAGGGCGAGCTGATTTTATCGGGTCTACTTTCACTTAACGGATAATTCCAGTGTCCGAAATAAGTCACTATATAATCCAGTACCGGCTGCTTGGCCTCCATCGACCCGGATATTTTTTCCAGTACTTGGCGATATAAGGTGCTGTCGGACATGAATTCCCGGTTCATGTCATCCTGGACAAAATCCTCCAGCGACCAGTAGGTTTGGAAGCCCATGCGCTTATACGCGTTAACACGGTTCCAGAACACCGGCACATTCGGGTGCGAGGCGACGGTGCGATAGCCTTTGTCGGCAAGAAGATGCGGCAAGCAGGGCACGTCATTAAGCAGATGGCGTTCGAATTTGACTGAGTTCTTGACTACCGGAAACCCGCATAGCACTTCAAACTCGGAATTGGCGGTAAAACCGCCGAACACCGGAGTCAGCGCATGTGAGTAGCCTGCGCTCTTCCAGAGCTCGCGAAACTCGGGCGAAAGGGGGTTTTGCTTATATTTTGCTTTTTTCAGGGTATTGGGATCCCAGAAAGACTCCAGCAACACGATATGGATATTGCGCGGCGTAAACACTTTAGCGACCGCCAGGGAGGGTGGAAGTGTCGCGATCGGGGGGGCGATGCGACCGGCAGCCAGTAGTTTATCGGCGGCCTCTTGAGCCATATCGGTGTCAGGAATCACCTCGGCCGCAGCAAAATAACGCGCGCTTTCCAAGAGTGTGTAAAGTGTTGCGCCACGCCACACATAATTGGAACGTTGATCCCATACCGAGTTGCCAAAGTAACCGTCCAGAGGATCGAGTAGGGTTGCTGGTTTGTACACCACGGTGATGCCGAGCAAAATGACAACCAGGCTGGCGAGATAAGCGCTCCAATGGCGCATCGAAAAATTGAACAACAGTAGACTGGCAATGGCGGCCAGCGGTATGGCGGCGGCAAAGAACTGCCAACCGTCCAGTATTAACAGCAGCGATTGCAGTGCAAAAATATCATCCGGCATAATCGGTCCGCCAAAAAACGATATTTTTACCGCGTTACCGATATATAGCAGTCCCATCAGCAGGGCATGAAGCACCAGGAAAATCCATACCCGCTTCGACAAGGCATAAAGCACGTAAGCGACGATTAACTGGGCCAGATAATCGTAAGGCACCGATGCGGGCAATATCTGCACATCGAATTTTAAGGCGCTGATCAGGTAATACAATGCATAAAGCACTGTCGTGGAAAGTAGCGGTAATAATTTCAAGCGCATTAAGGTAAGGGGAGGGGAGTCTGGTAGGGTGGGTGAAGTTTATCGTAAAACTGAAAAAAGGCGAAAGACGAAAGGGGCAAGACGAAAGATTTATTGTTTCCCAAAAGATTTTTTGATGTCGTTTGACGGCTACGCGGTTTTCAACTGCAAGCTTAGGTAGATGTACGGTATAATTGCGCCCTGTTCCAAATTTACTCCTCACTCATAAATGGCTCAATTCTTTGAAATACATCCGGAAAGTCCGCAGCTGCGTTTGATTCATCGCGCCGTGGAAATACTCCGTAAGGGCGGCGTTATCGTTTATCCGACGGATTCGTCTTATGCGCTTGCCTGCCATATCGGCGATAAGCAGGCACTGGATAAAATCCGCCGTATCCGGCAGCTGGACGATAAACACAATTTTACCTTGGTGTGCAAAGACTTGGCTCAAGTGTCAATGTTTACCAAAATCAGTAATGATGCCTATCGGATGATCAAGGCGTTAACGCCGGGCGCTTTTACCTTTATCTTGGAAGCTACGCGTGAAGTGCCGCGCCGGTTACAGCATCCCAAGAAAAAAACCATCGGCATACGCATCCCGGATCACCCTGTCGCACAGTTGCTGGTTCAGGAATTGGGTGAGCCTTTGTTTAGTTCTACGTTGATGTTGCCGGGAGAGGATGAAGCGCTGACCGATCCTTATGACATCAGGGATAGACTTGAACATGAGCTGGATTTAGTGATTGATGCTGGGATTATTGAGTTTGAACAAACGACTATTATCGAGTTTTCCGATAATGGCGTCGAGATCATCAGGCAGGGCAAGGGCCTTGCGCCGATGTTGGCTTAAGAGGATACAGGTATGATGGATGAATTGACGCAGTTGCAGCGCATAGTGGTCTGGATATTGCCGGTGGTTTTTGCGATCACTGTGCATGAAGTGGCGCATGGCTGGGTGGCAAAAAAATACGGCGATAACACCGCCTCAATACTGGGTAGGCTAACCTTAAACCCGATCAAGCATATCGATTTGTTTGGAACCCTTATTATTCCTGGGATATTACTAATGACGGGCACGGGTTTTATTTTTGGTTGGGCAAAACCGGTGCCTGTCGATGTGGGGAATTTTAAAAATCCACGTCGCGATATGGCGATAGTCGCTCTGGCTGGCCCCGTTTCAAATTTATTGATGGCGTTCGGTTGGGCATTAATAGCCCGATTGGGAGTGACGATAGGCGCAGGAATCGAAGCAGTCTCATTACCGCTGATTTATAGCGGAGTTGCCGGTATTTCGATTAATCTGGTGTTGGCGATGCTTAATTTACTGCCTATTCCGCCGTTGGACGGTAGCCGGATTTTAACCGGCATTTTGCCAAGTTACTGGGCGTGGCAATATAATCGTCTGGAACGTTTTGGCTTTGTTATTTTGTTGGTGCTGTTGTACACGAAAGTTTTAGGTTTGATTTTGGCTTATCCGCTGTTTGTTGCACAGCAAGCGTTTTTTTCGATTGCCGGGTTGTAGGTGATTTTTGCATCCTGTACATGAAAACGAACGAGAATATGAGTCAAGACACGGCTGAAGATTTAGATCAACCGCCAGCTTTCGCAATGGTTAACGGCGCGCCGTTTAACAAGCTGCCGGACGATCTTTATATCCCGCCGGATGCGCTGGAAGTGCTGCTGGAAACTTTTGAGGGGCCGCTGGATTTATTGCTGTATTTGATACGCAGGCAAAGCCTGGATATTGTCAACATACCGATAGCCAAGATTACCCATCAATACATCGCTTATATCCAAGTCATGGGTGAATTGAATCTGGAGCTGGCGGCGGAATATCTGGTGATGGCCGCGCTGTTGGCGGAAATCAAGTCGAGAATGCTGCTGCCCAGGCAGTCTGATGTCGAAGATGACGAGGAAGATCCGCGGGCAACGTTGATGCGCAGATTGCAGGAATATGAGCTGATTAAGAATGCGGCAGAAGAAATTGATCAGTTGCCTAGAATTGAACGTGATATATTCGAAATTAGCGTCGATGTTTCGGCGCTAAAAAATACCGAACAAAACTTACCGGATATCCAGCTAAAAGAAATGCTGCTGGCCTTTCAGGATGTACTTAAAAGAGTCGAGCAGCTCAGTCACCATCAAATTACCAAAGAACCCTTATCTGTCCGTGAACGCATGTCAACCATTCTGGAAAACCTTAAAGGAGCGGATAGTCTCCTTTTCTCGCAGTTATTTGTCCGAAAAGAAGGTCGACACGGAGTCGTTGTCTCGTTTCTGGCCATCCTTGAGCTCAGCAAAGAACGACTCATCGATATTATCCAGTCAGAACCCTTTGCCGAATTACGGGTCAGAACCGCCACCGCCGATAGTTGAGCATTCGCCATCGCCCTTCGGTCTGGCTCAGGACAGCCCCTCCGGCTTAGCTCAGGACAGGTCTTTTGTAACTGAACAACGTGAAATTAATGTGGAAATTAAACGTGTAGTTGAAGCTATTTTATTTGCCGCAAATCGCCCTATGACCTGTAAGCAGCTGCAACAGGTTTTTCCTGAAATCGAGCAGCCTGAGCTAGAGGAAATACAGGTGGCTTGTGAGGCGATCCAAGAGGATTATCGATTCAGGCCGATTGAGTTAAAACAGGTGGCCAGTGGTTATCGTTTTCAGGTCAGGCAGGAATTGTCGCGCTGGGTGTCGAGGTTGTTTGAAGAAAAGCCGCCAAGATATTCGCGGGCATTGCTGGAGACGTTGGCCATTATCGCTTATCGTCAACCGGTAACGCGCGGAGATATTGAGGATATTCGCGGTGTTGGCGTCAGTTCGAGCATTATTCATACCCTGCTTGAGCGGGAGTGGATCCGGGTGATAGCGCACAAAGAGGTACCGGGTAGGCCAGCTTTATACGGCACGACCAAACAATTTTTGGATTATTTTAATATTACGTCATTAGATGAGCTGCCGACTTTGCAAGAGCTTCAAGAGCTTAATCTGTCGTTAGATCAGGCGTCGTTAGAGTGTCCGCAACAACCCATGCAGGTAAAGAGTGAAGAGCAAGAAACCATCGAACAAGACACCGAAATCATCGGGCAATCCAGTGAAACAATCGAACAGGTCGCCAAGGCCGTCGAGCAGTCCGGCGAAACCCTCGGGTAGGCCTCTTAAGCAAAGTCAAGGTGCCGCAGATTTAGCGCCGAAAAAGGTTAGTGCAAGCCCATCATCCGATGGGGAGCGCATCCAAAAAGTACTGGCGCGCGGCGGTGTCGGTTCCAGACGGGAAATTGAGCGTTGGATAGATGAAGGACGGTTGAAGATTAACGGTAATCCTGTCGGTTTGGGCGATCGATTGAAGCGCGGTGATCATTTGCTGATCAATGACCGGGTTGTGCATTGGGAGAAATTCGTCGAGCAGCCCACCCGAGTGCTGCTTTATCATAAACCGGTCGGTGAAGTGGTGACGCGTCGCGACCCGGAAGGTCGTCCGGTGGTGTTTACGCAACTGCCGAAGTTGGACATCAGTCGTTGGATAGCCGTTGGCCGTTTGGATATCAATACCTCAGGATTGTTGTTGGTGACCAATAACGGTGAGCTGGCTAATCGATTAATGCACCCGTCCACGCAAGTGGAGCGTGAATATGCGGTGCGTATTTTGGGCAAGGTGACCGAGGCTACCCTGACCAAACTCAAGCAGGGCGTGGAGCTTGAAGACGGCAAAGCCAAGTTTGACGATATTATATTTTTCGGCGGCGAGGGGGCTAATAAATGGTACAACGTTATCGTTGCCGAAGGCCGCAATAGATTAGTCAGGCGTTTGTGGGAGTCGCAGGAGGTAATCGTCAGTCGCTTAATGCGAGTGCGCTATGGGCCTGTGGTATTGCCGGAGCGTTTGAAAACGAGTTCGTTTTATGAGCTGACCGATAAAGAACTGGAATTGTTGTTTGAATTTGCGGGTATGGCAGGTGAAAAATCTGCGCACATACCCAAGCCTGAGTTTAAGGCTCATAAATCCGGAAAACGTTAGCGACGGCTCGGGTTGCGGTACGCTCTTATATCATGGTGCTAAACCCGGAGCGGCTGCTGATTTATTGGGTCACGACCACTTGGTTTCTGCCGCTGTTTTTGGCGGTATACATGGCTTCATCGGCGCGTTTGACGAAAGACTCGATAGTATCGTCGGTATGTAAGGTGCTGATGCCCAGACTTGCGGTGATATTGATGGTTTCCATGCCGTAGGCTATGGTATGGCTCTCAATTGAGGCGCGAATCCGTTCGGCCAGCAACTCTGCACCATTGACGTCGGTATCGCTTAATAAAATCACGAATTCTTCACTGCCGTAACGAAAAATAATGTCGCTGTCTCTTAGGCTTTCTTTAATCCATTTTGCACTTGAAGCCAGGGTGATGTTGCCGCCGGTTTAATCTTACAAATTGGGAATAATGTAGTGGGCGGAGGGTGCTGGTTTCTGCCTTTAGGCATTAAGGAGTAGAATTAATGTCTTGCGATTCTGTTTTTTGAATACTTTGTAAGCGCGACCGACTTGATTGGCAATCATAATAATACCGAAAAGGCGCTTTTCATGTAAAATGTGGGCAGTTGTGATGGAATTTGCCCAATGGGTCAACGGCGAGTCATTGTGTGTAGCGAGACAAGAGTTGTTACGTTGTTGTGATTGCTGATGGTGCCGAGGAGAGGACTTGAACCTCCACGGGGTTGCCCCCACCAGCACCTGAAGCTGGCGTGTCTACCAATTTCACCACCTCGGCAGAGGCTAGCTGTAAAAGCTAAAGTGAGCGCGCACTATACCCATCCTCTGTTGTTTTGTCAATTAAGCGCGAAGTTTTCCTAAGCTTAAATGATTTCGAGATAGACGTGATGACGTTACCTCAAGCCAACGGAGAAAAGTTTTTGCCTAAGAGCTAAAAGCTTTTCTCTTTCAATCCTAATCGATATACTAAGCCTATGCATTTAAGACAGGTTTTATTGTATCCCTCCTCTTTATTTTATTATTTAAATGACATTGAAGTCTAAAAAAGACGTTGATTTTAATTCAACACAAGATCCATATGCTCAGCGCGAAGCTGAGAAATATGAGAACCCTATTCCCAGTCGCGAATTAATTCTCCAATTGATCGAGCATTCTGGCTTACCCTTGGGTCGCGAAGAAATAGCTGAAGCGTTTGCCCTTGAAAGCGAAGATCAGTTAGAAGCGCTACGCCGCCGTTTACGGGCAATGGAAAGGGATGGCCAATTATTATTTAATCGGGGCAAAAAATATTGCCTAGTCAACAACGAAGATTTAATTGCCGGGCGCATCATCGGCCATGCGGACGGTTTCGGTTTTCTTAAGCCGGATGACGGGTCGGACGACTTGTTTTTATCGCCGAGGGAAATGAATCCTTTGTTGCCCAATGACCGGGCGTTGGTGCGTATTGCCGGGATTGATAAAAAAGGTCGCCGTGAAGGCGCGGTCGTTGAAATTTTACAACGCAATACCCATCAGGTTGTAGGCCGACTTTACAAGGAAGACGGCTTTACTTATGTAGTGCCGGATAACAAGAATATCGCGCAAACCATCCTAGTTCAAAAAGGCGGTGCCGGTAAGGCAAAACAAGGGCAGATAGTTGTTGCGGAAATTGTCGAGCAACCGACTAAGCTTCATCAGCCTATTGGCCGGATCATTGAGGTCATGGGCGAACACATGGCACCTGGCATGGAAATCGAAATGGCGATTCGCTCCCATGATCTACCTAACCAATGGCCGGATGAGTTACTGGAAGAAATTAAACCGCTTAAAAAAGAGGTGCCTGAGTCGGCAAAGCAGGATCGGGTTGATTTGCGAGAAACCCCGTTAGTCACCATCGATGGTGAAGATGCCAGAGATTTCGACGATGCTGTTTATTGCCAGAAAACGCCAAAAGGCTGGAAACTATTAGTTGCGATTGCCGATGTTTCTCATTATGTGCAGATTAATTCAGAATTAGACAAAGAAGCTCAAAAGCGCAGCACTTCGGTATATTTTCCGGAGCGGGTCATACCCATGTTGCCGGAAATTTTGTCCAATGGTTTGTGTTCGCTGAATCCCCATGTAGACCGCTTATGTATGGTGTGCGAACTGTATATAGACGAACAGGGCCAGGTTACTCGGTCACGCTTTTTCGATGCGGTGATGAGTTCTCATGCCAGATTGACTTACAACGAAGTTGCAAAAATGCTGGTTCCTGGCGATAGCACTCAGTCTGAAACTGACGAGGCGCAGGCATTAGCCGAAAAATATAAAGCCGTAATGCCGCATTTACAGGAGTTATATGCGCTTTATAAGGTCATGCGGGTGAGTCGTGAGCAGCGCGGCGCCATGGATTTTGACTCGCAGGAAACCCGGATTGTTTTTGGTGAAGAGCGCAAAATCGAAAAGATAGTGCCGGTAGTGCGCAACGATGCGCACAAGCTGATCGAAGAGTTTATGATCACCGCAAACATGGCGGCAGCGCGGTTTTTAAACGGCAAAAAAATGCCCAAGCTGTTGCGGATACACGATGGTCCGAGTGCCGAAAAGCTGCTCAACCTAAAAACCTTTCTTGGCGAGCTGGCTTTGAGCTTGGGCGGAGGCGCTAAACCGACGCCGCTGGATTATATGCAGCTGATGGAGTCGATTAAAGACAGACCCGATGCGCATTTGATTCAGACCGTTTTGCTGCGCTCGATGTCGCAGGCGGTCTACAGCCCCGAGTTAAAAGGCCATTTTGGTCTGGCGCTGGACGCTTACGCGCATTTTACCTCGCCTATTCGCCGCTATCCCGATTTGTTGGTGCATCGGGCGATTCGGCATTGTTTGCAGGACAAACCGGTGGAAAGCTTTTTCTATGGGGTTCCCGACATGGTTCTTCTGGGCGAGCATTGCTCCGCCAATGAGCGTCGTGCTGATGATGCCACGCGCGATGTGGTCAGCTGGCTCAAGTGCGAATATATGATGGATAAGGTCGGCGAGGAATTCCCCGGCATTATTTCTGCGGTCACTTCGTTCGGTTTTTTTGTCGAACTAGCCGAAATCTATGTCGAGGGCTTGGTGCATATCAGCAATCTTGCGCAGGATTATTTTCATTTCGACCCGACCAGTCACCAGTTAAAAGGTGAGCGTACCGGTATTAATTACCGGCTCGGCGATAGCGTCAAAGTCAGGGTCGCCCGTGTCGATCTGGATGAAAAGAAGATCGATTTTGAACTGGCGGAAAAGCAAGTGGCGATGGATACCAAGCCTAAAAAAAGACGTCGTAAAAAATGAAATTAAGCAAAATATACGGCATACATTCGGTACAGTCGGCTTTAGATTATTCTCCAAAAAAAATCGGTAAGGCTTGGGTTGACGGCCAACGGCAAGACAAGCGTTTGACGCAGTTGGTCGATGATTTGTTGGACTTAGGCATCGAGCCCGAAAAAATCGACCGGAAAAAACTGGATCGGTACGCAGAAGGCAACAACCATCAAGGTATCGTCATTGAAGTCGAAATGCCCGCCGAATTGGCGGAAAGCGAGCTAAAGAATGCAGTGCTGACGTTGTCGGGAACGCCTTTGTTTCTGGTGCTGGACAATGTGCAAGACCCGCATAATTTCGGCGCTTGTCTTAGAACCGCTGATGCCGCTGGCGTTCATGGAGTGATTATCACCAAGGACAATGCCACAGGAATTACCCCGACAGTTTGCAAAGTGGCCAGCGGCGCGGCGGAAACGGTGCCGGTTTATCAGGTGACTAATTTGGCCAGGACTTTGCGCTGGCTAAAAGATCAAGGTATTTGGGTCATGGGCGCGGCCGGTGAAGCAACCCAAACTGCTTATCAAACTGATTTCACGGTGCCTATGGCGTTGGTCGTCGGCGCTGAGGGTAAAGGGTTAAGACGGCTGACCAAGGAGCAATGCGATATGTTGGTTAAGTTGCCGATGCTGGGTCAGGTCGAAAGTTTAAATTTGTCGGTGGCAACCGGCGTGCTGCTTTATGAAGCCGTGCGCCAGCGATTACTGGTTGTTTGATCGCCGCTGTTAAACCATGCAAACACAATCGATACACTCCTTTGAAGGCGCGGGTTTAAGTTGTATTCGCGATGACCGGGTGCTGTTTGACGAGCTGGCTTTTGAAGTGGCTTCCGGGCAGGTCTTATTGCTGGAAGGCAAAAACGGCAGCGGCAAGACTTCGTTATTACGCATTTTATGCGGATTCCGGGAGCCTGATTCCGGCGAGATTCGCTGGTGCGGCGATGCGGTAAAAGACAGTGGGTTTTATGCGCAGATGGCTTATGTCGGCCATTTAGACGGCATTAAAAAAGAGCTTACGGCATTGGAAAATTTAAAAATGTCCTTGGCCCTGAGTAGTCCAGGACAGTATTCCATTAACGAGGCTTTAAGCAAAGTCCATTTGGCGGGCTATGATGATGTCCTCGTACAGGCTTTATCTGCGGGCCAGAAAAGACGGTTGTCTTTGGCCAGATTGCTGATTACCGAAAATGTGTTGTGGATTCTGGATGAGCCGTTCACTTCATTGGACAAACAAGGCATTGCCCTGATCGAAACCTTAATGACCGAACATTGCGCCAACGGCGGAATGATAGTCCTCACCTCTCATCATGACATTGACCTGCATGATGTTGATGTCCAGCGTATTAATTTATCCTGATGTCTTTATCTCGCGCATTTTTTGCCGTTATTCGGCGCGATCTGGTTTTGGCTTTGCGGAGGCGTTCGGAGATAGCCAACCCGCTGCTGTTTTTTATCCTGGTGATCACTTTGTTTCCGTTGGGGATCGGTGCGCAGCCGCATTTATTGCAAGCTATTGCGCCGGGCATTATCTGGGTTTCCGCATTATTGGCGGCGATGCTGTCTTTGGATAGTCTGTTCCGTTCGGATTTTGACGACGGTTCACTGGAGCAGCTGCTGTTGAGCCCGCATCCGGCCTCGGTGTTGGTGCTGGCTAAAATCGTCGCCCACTGGTTGGTGACCGGTTTGCCGCTGTTGATTGTCGCGCCGTTGCTGGCGGTGTTTTTAGGCATGCCCAGTCATGCGCTGGGAACCCTATTACTGACCTTGCTACTGGGAACGCCGGTGTTAAGTCTGATAGGCGCTATCGGCGTGGCGCTGACCGTAGGCTTGCGTCGGGGCGGCATGATTTTGTCGCTGTTGGTTTTACCTTTGTATGTCCCCGTTTTGATTTTTGCCGGTAATGCTGTGCAGATGGCAAGCGTCGGTCTACCTGTCGATGCGCAAATTAATATTTTGATTTCCATCTTATTGATGGCCTTGGTTCTGGCACCGTTGCCGGTGGCAGCGGCATTAAAGATGAGTGTTAATTGATAATATCTCGTAGAATAATCGGCCATATTATCTAATTTAGAATAAATGATGATGGCGTTGCTTGAAATTCATAGGCACAGCCAGTCCTTGAACCTTTTACCTTGAACCTGATTTTTTCATGTTTCTAATTCCAGATCCCGTAGTCCGCTTCTTTCATCGCATGGCGTCCCCGCCACATTTTTACGCGTTCACACAGCGTTTAATGCCGTGGCTGACGGTTATTTTTGTGTTGGTAACAGCAGCAGGTTTATATGGTGGCTTGTATCTGGCGCCTGCGGATTATCAGCAGGGCGATAGCTATCGCATTATCTATATTCATGTGCCCAGCGCCTGGATGTCGTTATTTATTTATGTGGTCATGGCGGTTGCCGGTGCAATAGGTCTGGTTTGGCGGATCAAACTGGCCGAGATTGTGGCGATCAGTAGTGCCCCGGTCGGTGCCAGTTTTACCTTTATCGCGCTGGTGACTGGTTCCTTGTGGGGCAAGCCGATGTGGGGAACCTGGTGGGTCTGGGATGCACGGTTGACGTCCGAATTGATATTGCTGTTTTTGTATCTCGGGGTAATCGGATTGTACGGCGCGATAGACGACAAGCGTACCGCATCCAGGGCGGTAGCTATCTTGGCTTTGGTCGGCGTGGTCAATATCCCGATCATTCATTACTCGGTCGAGTGGTGGAATACTTTGCATCAAGGCCCCACGGTAACTAAAATGGACAAGCCGTCCATCCATGTCAGCATGTTGATACCGTTATTGTTGATGGCGGTATCGTTCAAATTTTATTACTTGATCGCCCTATTGCAGCGGGCGCGCACCGAGTTGTTGTTACGCGAACGCAATGCGCAGTGGGTTAAAAACATGATTTCGGAGTTCAAATAATGACGATGCAGGAATTCTTCGCAATGGGCGGTTATGCCTTTTATGTTTGGACCTCTTACGGCCTGACTTTAATCGTGCTGCTGGTCAATATTATTATTCCAGTGGTGCAGCGCAGACAGTTTTTACGTTCCCTAGCACTCAAGCACAAACGGCAATAAATTATGACTAATCTGTCCGGAATAGATTTGCACGCGAAGCGCCCGCAGGGTGCAGGGCAGGATAGCCCTGCATGAAACCAGCCAGAAAACAGCGATTAATGCTTATCGGCCTGATGGTCATCGGAGCCAGTCTAGCAACCGGGTTCGCGCTTAAGTCCTTTAATGAAAATCTGATGTACTTTTTTTCCACCACCGATGTCGTGGAAGGCAAAGCGCCGAAAGACACCCTGTTCCGTTTGGGCGGCATGGTCATTAAAGGCTCCGTAGAAAGGCCGAATGACGGACTGATGGTGCGCTTTAAATTAACGGATTTCAGTAAGGATGTGACCGTAGAATACACCGGCATCCTGCCGGATTTGTTCAGGGAAGGGCAGGGAATCGTTAGCTCTGGCAGGTTAAATGCACAAGGCGTGTTTATTGCCGAAGAAGTGTTAGCCAAGCATGATGAAAATTACATGCCGCCGGAAGTAAAAGACAGTTTAAAAAATAAACCAGCCCCCGTTACAGGCCAAAAACCATGATCGCAGAAATCGGACATTTTTCCCTCATCCTTGCCTTATGCATGGCCGTTATTTTAGGGATGCTGCCGATCATCGGCGCTTCTCGGTCCATATCCGGTTGGATCGCCGTGGCAAGGCCAGCGGCCTTCGGGCAACTGTTATTCATGGCCTTGTCTTACGGCTGTCTGACCTATGGTTTCTTGACCCATGATTTCTCGGTCAAATACATTGCCACTAACTCCAATACCGCATTGCCGGTCTTGTATTTGGTTTCCGGGGTCTGGGGCGCGCATGAAGGCTCGTTATTGCTGTGGGCGCTGGTGTTATCTGGTTGGACAGGCGCGGTAGCGATGTTTAGCCGCACTATTCCCGAGGCCACCGTCGCCCGAGTTTTAGGGGTGATGGGGCTGGTGTCTATCGGCTTCATCCTGTTTTTATTACTAACCTCCAATCCGTTTGAACGACTGTTCCCTGCGCCTTTAGAAGGCCGCGACTTAAATCCTTTGCTGCAAGATCCGGGCATGGCGATACATCCGCCGATGCTTTATATGGGTTATGTCGGTTTTTCGGTGGCTTTTGCTTTTGCCATTGCCGCCTTGCTTGAAGGTAGATTGGATGCGGCTTGGGCGCGCTGGTCAAGGCCGTGGACTAACATCGCCTGGATGTTTCTAACCATCGGCATTGCCTTAGGCAGCTGGTGGGCGTATTACGAACTGGGCTGGGGCGGCTGGTGGTTTTGGGATCCTGTCGAAAACGCCTCGTTCATGCCTTGGCTGGTCGGCACCGCATTGATTCATTCGTTAGCCGCCACCGAAAAGCGCGGCGTGTTTAAAACCTGGACGGTATTGCTGGCCATTTTTGCTTTTTCGTTAAGCTTGCTCGGTACATTCCTGGTGCGCTCCGGCGTATTGACTTCAGTACATGCGTTTGCCAGTGATCCGGCTAGAGGCGTGTTTATTCTGATATTCTTAGGCGTAGTGGTCGGCGGATCGTTACTGCTGTACGCGATAAGAGCGCCTTACGTCAAAAGCAGTGCGACTTTCGAGCTGGTATCCAGAGAGTCAGCGATATTGCTGAACAATGTGCTGCTTGTGGTAACCGCTTCCAGTATTTTGCTGGGTACTTTGTATCCTTTGGTGATTGACGCGTTGGGATTGGGCAAGATTTCAGTCGGCCCACCTTATTTTAATGCCGTATTCATTCCGCTGATGGCTCCGCTGGCAATTGCCGTGGGCTTGGGCATGTTATTGCGTTGGAAACGGGACAATATCAACGTTATTGCCTTACGGGTACGTTGGATTGCTTTAGCTTGTATTTCCGGCGGATTGCTGATCCCGTTGTTCATGCCGTTTTATTCCTGGGGCGCGGCTTTGGGGCTGACCTTGGCGTTATGGACGGTTGCCATTACCTTGATGTCTTTTGCTGATCGCATGGGTCCGCAAGGATTTTCTTGGCACCGACTGCAAACCGTACCGGCCGGTTTTTACGGCATGACTGTCGCGCATTTGGGTATCGCCGTATTTGTGGTCGGCATTACCCTGACCTCGGTTTACAGCGTCGAAAAAGATGTGCGCATGGCGCCCGATGATAAGCTGGATATGTCCGGTTATATCTTCGAATTCCACGGTGTCAAACAAACCCAAGGGCCTAACTATGTGGCCGAGCAGGCTAAGGTAACTGTCAGTTATGAAGGTAAGCAGATTGCCATACTGGAGCCGCAAAAACGGGTTTACCAGGTGCAAAAAATGCCGTTGACCGAAGCGGCTATCGATGCCGGCTTGTTCAGGGATTTATTTGTGGCGATAGGCGAACCTCTGGGCGACCAAGGCGCCTGGAGCATGAGGATTTATTACAAGTCATTCATCCGCTGGATTTGGCTGGGCGCACTGTTTATGGCGGCAGGCGGTTTAATCGCCGCTTGCGATAGGCGGTATAAAATAACACCCGCAGGGGCGACCGGCCGGTCGCCTTTGCAGAAAACGAGCGAGGCATCTGCCGATGCTTAAATACATCCTACCTTTATTATTATTTATCGTTCTCGCAGTATTCCTTGCGCTGGGCTTAAACCTTCATCCCAGTGAGATTCCTTCGCCGCTGATAAACAAACCGGCTCCGGCGTTTTTAGCGCCGAAGCTTCAGGCGACTGCCAGGGATGGCGGAAGTGTCGTAATCGGTAGGGAACCGATCCGACCTCCAGAAGAAAAATTAACGCCCGCCGATTTAAAAGGCAAAGTCTGGCTGTTTAATGTCTGGGCGTCGTGGTGCGCTTCGTGCCGCTTGGAACATCCGGTGCTCAATCAATTGGCTCTAGCCAAGGCCGCCGTTATTGTCGGCTTGAATTACAAGGATGAGCCGGAAGCGGCTAAGGGTTGGCTGGCGCAATTTGGCAATCCCTACGATGTCAGCATTATGGATCAGGATGGGCGCATCGGCATAGATTGGGGCGTTTACGGGGTGCCGGAAACCTTTGTTATCGATAAACAGGGGGTGATTCGCTACAAGCATACCGGCCCGGTTACGCCTGACGATGTGCAGCAAGTATTTCTACCTTTGATCGCCAAATTACAAGCCGAAAACTAATGAAGCATTTATCTATTATTTTCCTGCTGGCACTGTCCGGCATGGTGTGTGCCGGTGTCGAATTGCGGCAGTTTGCCAATCCTGAACAGCAGAAGGCCTACGAAAAGCTGACTTCGGAATTGCGCTGTCTGGTTTGTCAAAACCAGACTATTGCCGATTCCAATGCAGAACTGGCTGCGGATTTACGCAGACAAGTGTATGAGATGCTGCAACAAGGTAAATCAAAGCAGGACATAGTCCAATTTATGACCGACCGATACGGCGATTTCGTTTTGTACAATCCGCCCTTTAAGGCCAAAACCGGCGTGCTTTGGATAGGGCCTGTCGCGTTTTTATTGACTGGCTTAATTGTGGTGTTTTTGTTCGTCCGAAGTAAAAAGACCAATGAACCCGCTGGACTCAGCGCCGAAAAACAGCAAAAAATCCGCAGCCTGTTATCGCCAGGGATGGTGTGTATGCCGCAAGACTGCCGGGAGCAGTCGCGGCGAGAAAAAG
>JBCKWO010000049.1:0-15796 GCA_038922535.1 Methylobacter sp.
CATTTAGCGCGACTGGGAATAGAGGACCAAGATGTCGCCTCTTATGCAAAAGATTTGTCCGGGATGCTGGATTTGATGACGCAGATGGGTGATCTTAACACCGATGGCGTCGAGCCTATGGCTCATCCGATGGATCAGGCGCAACGATTGCGCGCCGACCTCGTCACCGAACAGGATAGCCGCAAAAAATTCCAGGCTATTGCGCCGCAAGTAGAAGCGGGACTTTATCTAGTTCCCAAAGTTATCGAGTAAAGGGAAAAGCAACCAACATGCATAACAAAACAATTGCAGAATTAGCCAAGGGTCTGCGTTCCGGTGAGTTTTCCAGCGTGGAATTGACTTCGGCCTTTTTGGACAGAATCAAAAAATACAGCGCGCTTAATGCGTATATCACAGTCACCGAAGATCGGGCTTTGCAGGAAGCCAAAGCGGCCGATGTCCGTTTGGCAAAGGGCGATGCGCAGCCGTTAACCGGCATCCCGTTTGCGCAAAAAGACATTTTTTGTACCGAGGGCGTTAAAACAACCTGCGGATCGCTTATGCTGGATAATTTTATTGCACCCTACAATGCGACGGTGGTGGATAGATTTAATAACGCCGGTGCGGTGTTACTGGGCAAACTCAACATGGATGAGTTTGCGATGGGCTCATCCAACGAAACCAGCTATTACGGCGCAGTTAAAAACCCCTGGGATATGAATGCCGTTCCCGGCGGCTCCTCCGGCGGCTCGGCGGCGGCGGTTGCGGCACGGCTTACGGTCTGTGCAACAGGCACCGATACCGGCGGCTCGATACGCCAGCCTGCCGCGCTTTGCGGCATTACCGGATTAAAGCCGACTTACGGACGGGTCTCCCGTTACGGCATGATTGCTTATGCCTCCAGCCTGGATCAAGGCGGACCGATGGCCCGTAGCGCCGAAGATGCGGCGATCATGCTGCAAACCATGGCCGGTTTCGATGAAAAGGATTCCACCAGCGTCGATATGCCGGTTCCCGATTATAGGGCCGGGTTAAGCAATAGCATCGAAGGCTTAAAAATCGGTCTGCCTAAAGAGTTTTTCGGTGAAGGATTAAACCCCGATGTGGCGGCGACGCTTGAAACCGCCATCAACGAATATCGAAAATTAGGCGCAACAGTAACGGAAATCTCCATGCCCAGTCTTAAGCTGGCCATTCCCGCCTATTATGTGATTGCGCCTGCCGAGTGTTCCGCCAACCTGTCGCGTTTTGACGGCGTGCGCTTTGGCTACCGCTGTGAAAATCCGGTAGATTTAACCGACCTATATACCCGTTCGCGCGGCGAAGGCTTCGGCAAGGAAGTTAAACGCCGCATCTTGATGGGGACTTATGCCTTATCAGCCGGTTATTACGACGCCTATTATATTAAGGCGCAAAAAATCCGTCGCCTGATCAGCGAGGACTTCAGAGCCGCGCTGTCGGAAGTCGATGTCATTATGGGGCCGGTAACACCATCCACCGCCTTCGGTATCGGTGAGAAAATCGGCAATCCGATTGAAATGTATTTATCCGATATTTACACGATTGCCATTAATCTTGCCGGTGTTCCGGCTATGTCGATTCCCGCCGGATTTTCAAAAGGCTTGCCCGTAGGCTTGCAGATCATCGGCAATTATTTTGCCGAAGACCGTCTGTTGAATATTGCCCATCAGTATCAACAAGCCACCGATTGGCATTTGCAAGTGCCCAAAGGTTTTGAATAAGGAGAACCAGCATGACGAAAATCACCGAACTGTCGCAACTGGATTTAAATGGTATTTATAGTTATGCCGACTACCTGACTTGGCAACTGGAGGAAACGGTCGAGCTGATCAAAGGCAAGATCATGGCGATGTCACCGGCGCCGAATCTGAAGCCCCAGCGTATTTCGCGGAACCTGCTGCTGACTATCGATAATTATTTGAGGCATAAAGGCTGCGAAATCTTTCACGCGCCATTCGACGTCGGACTTTACGATAGCAAGAAATCCAAGCTGCGCGATCAGGACGTTTACAGCGTCGTCCAGCCGGATTTGTGTGTCATCTGCGATGCGGAAAAACTCACCGAACAAGGCTGCAACGGCGCGCCGGACTGGATTATTGAAGTGCTCTCGCCCGGCAACAGCAAGAAAGACATGCGCCTTAAATACGACCTTTACCAGGAAAACGGCGTTACCGAATACTGGCTGGTGTATCCCTACGAACAGGCGGTCTATCAGTTTGTGCTGGATCGGCACAGCGAAAAATATCAACTGTTCGCCATGCATGCCGGTGACGACATCGCAACGCCTTATCTTTTCCCCGAATTACAAATTGACTTGTCCGACGTTTTTGCCGAATAGTCATCGCCGCGACTGCTCCCGGCAGTCTTGCGGCATACACACCATCTATGGCGATAAAGGAACCACATAATGAATGCACAATGGGAAACAGTCATCGGCTTGGAAATTCACGCCCAACTTGCCACTAAATCAAAAATTTTTTCCGGGGCATCCACCGCTTACGGCGCGGAAGCCAATACCCAAGCCTGCGCGGTCGATTTAGGCTTTCCGGGCGTGTTGCCGGTGTTGAACCAAGAAGCCGTGCGCATGGCGGTCATCTTTGGCATGGCTATAGAGGCGCATATCGCACCGTATTCAGTGTTCGCCCGGAAAAATTATTTTTACCCAGACTTGCCCAAAGGCTACCAAATCAGCCAGATGGATCTGCCTATCGTCGGTATCGGGCATTTGGATATTGATGTTGACGGTGCCTCCAAACGCATCGGCATTACTCGCGCTCATCTGGAAGAAGATGCAGGCAAGTCTCTGCATGAAAGTTTTCACGGCTTGACCGGCATCGATTTAAACCGCGCCGGTACGCCGTTGCTGGAAATCGTATCCGAACCGGAAATGAGTTCGGCCAAAGAAGCCGTGGCTTACATGAGGAAAATCCACGAACTAGTGCGCTATCTGGGTATTTGCGACGGCAATATGCAGGAAGGCTCGTTCCGTTGCGATGCCAACGTGTCGGTGCGCCCCAAAGGCCAAAAAGAATTCGGCACACGGGCTGAAATCAAAAACATCAACTCGTTTAAATTTGTCGAAAAAGCCATCAACCATGAAGTCGAGCGGCAAATAGAGCTGATTGAAAGCGGCGGTAAAGTCGTTCAGGAAACCCGCCTGTATGATTCAGTCAAAGATGAAACCCGATCCATGCGCAGCAAAGAAGAGGCTAACGATTACCGGTATTTCCCCGATCCTGACCTGTTGCCGGTATTTATCGATGAAGATTTTAAAGCGCAAATCTTAGCCCAATTACCGGAATTGCCCCACGCAAAAAAACAGCGTTTTAAAGACGATTATGCCCTGGATGAAGAGAACGCCACCCTGTTGACCTCTTCCCGTCAGCTGGCCGATTATTTCGAAGCCGTGGTTAAAGCATCAGCTTGCGAAGCAAAAAGGTGTGCCAATTGGGTAACCGGCGACCTTTTAGCCGCGCTTAATAAGTCCGGCTTGGAAATTACCGACTCGCCGGTCAGCCATGAGCGTCTGGCGGGCTTGTTAAGGCGTATCAGCGACGACACCATTTCCGGAAAAATCGCTAAACAGGTGTTCGAGGAACTGTGGCAGGGTACAGCGACAGCCGATGAAATTATCGAAGTCAAGGGTCTGAAACAAATCACCGATACCGGCGCGATAGAAGCCATTATCGATAAAATTATCGCCGATAACCAAGATCAGGTGGAGCAATACCGTAGCGGTAAAGATAAGGTTTTCGGTTTTTTTGTCGGGCAAGTGATGAAAGAAATGCAGGGCAAAGCAAACCCCGGCGAAGTGAATAAAGTGCTTAAGGCCAAGTTAAAGTAACCGGCATCGCCAATGCGTGGGCCGGCCTAAAGCGACACCTCGGTAAGATAACGGGGCCGAGGCCTTTCTGTGCAGTTGCAATGCAGCTTCTTTCCGATCAGGGAAGCGCAACTCAATGCCCAAATTGAATACGCCACGGTTAATCCAGGTATTCCGGTCAAGGTGGGCAGTGCCATGATCACGCCTATATTACCCAGTCATCCGGTATTAAATTTTGGCTATCGAATCGATTGCGACGGGCAATCGATTTTTTTTACCGGTGATTACGAGCCACGGCTCAATATCTATGCTCTGGAAGACGAGGAATATGCCTCTAAACAAGGCTATGGACATGGCACTTACGACTCGGCGATAAAACTGGCCACTGAGGCAAAAGCCAAGAAACTATTTTGCACTCACCATGAAAACCACCCGTAACGATGCAAGCCTTGACGTCATTTATCAAAACTTGCTGCTAAACAACACTGGAACCTGCTGTGAATTACTGCTCGCTCAAGAAGCCGTCGATATTTCACCCTGTCTACAGGACGCGCAGACAGGGAGCGGAAGCTTCGCCTAAAGCGCCTCCTGTTGGTGATCCTGCTGATCCTGAACGGCAGGATTAAACAACCGGTCAAGCGCAGTATGCACCTCATCAATACCGGTTTTTTTCAGCGCCGAAAATAGCTGTATCGTCAACGGAAAACTATTTTCCTTTAGCTCCTTCTGCACCTGCAACAAGGTATTTTTAGCCGCACCGTAATTTAACTTATCCGCCTTAGTTAATAATATATGCAGCGGCAACCCGGTATGTTCGGACCACTCTATCATCTGCCAATCGAACTCGGTTAGCGGGTGCCGCACATCCATCACCAAAATGATCGCGCATAATGACTTGCGACCGGTTAAATACGTCTCCATCAACTCATGCCACTGTTTCTTCACTGCCAAAGGCACTTTGGCGTAGCCGTAACCCGGCAAATCGACAAACCGTTGCTGCGCATTAATTTCAAAAAAATTGAGCATCTGGGTTCTGCCCGGCGTTTTACTGATCCGAGCCAGCGCGTTCTGCCGGGTTAAGGTATTAATCGCGCTGGATTTACCGGCATTAGAGCGCCCCGCAAACGCCACTTCCATGCCCTGATCCGGCGGCGTATCCTTGAGGTGCGGCGAACTGTTAATAAATTTTGCTTGATGATAAACTGGGTTCATCGTTGTCTCGCTTAGAGTTACTATTTAGAGTAAAATTTGATTGTGCACAGCAGTCTGAAAGCCTGAAGCCTGATTAAATATGACCAGAAGACCAGAAGACTACCAAAAATGATTAACCATTCCGAAGGGGAATTTGATGAAGAAAAAATTGCAGGTACTTTCAATTTCTCTGATATTGACCACTGCTGCGAGTATTTTACATGCAGAAAGCAATATTAGTGCAGGAAAACAAAAAGCAACGTCCTGCGCCAGCTGTCACGGAGAAGACGGTAACAGCATGGTAGCAACTTTCCCCAAGCTTGCCCAGCAACATTCGTCCTATCTGGAGCGACAGTTACATGCGTTTAAAGACGGCAGCCGCAACGACCCGATGATGTCAGCTATGGCGCTGGCATTAACTGATGAAGACATCGTCGACATTTCTTCTTACTACGCAACCCAAAAGATTTCGGAAAACGCTATGCCTGTCTTGGAACCGACCGATGAAGACGAAAAACCGGTCGGCACTAAAAAAACCATTGAGGCTCTTATTGCCCAAGGCAGCAATCTATACCGTAACGGCAACCTAAGCAGCGAAGTATCCTCCTGCATCGCCTGCCATGAATCTTTAGGTGAGGGCAACAAACCGGCTTCATTCCCGGCATTAAAATCGCAACATGCCGACTATTTGATAAAAACACTGACCGACTTTAAATCAGGATCACGCAGCAATAACACGGAAAACATCATGCACATGATTGCAAAAAAGATGACCGACGAGGAAATAAAAGCCGTTTCTTATCGAATATCAATGATGAAATAAAGATCGGATTGGTGTTAAGTCTGCATAAATTGCCGAACAATCGACCTTCCCTCATAAAATTTGGCGGCTTGCTAAAACGAAACCGCCCTACAAAACCTAGAGAGAGCTTTAGCCATGCTTAAAAAATCCATCCAAACCGGCCTATTAATCTTATTGTTTTCTTGCTCAGCCTTATTGAAAGCGGAATCTGTTGGTTATGAGACTCTGTCGCCGACGCAACCCACTAATAATCCAGATAAAATAGAAATCATTGAATTCTTCTGGTACGGCTGTCCGCATTGCTATAGCTTTGAGCCGATACTGGAAAAATGGCTAAAAAGCCTGCCTAAAAATGTTGAGTTTATACGACAACCCGCCGTATTCAGCGACCTTTGGAGCAAACATGCCAAAGCTTATTTTACAGCCGAGGCGCTGGGCGTAGTCGATAAAACCCATGTCGACTTTTTCGATGCCATACAAAACAAAAAACAAAACCTTGAAACCGAAGATCAGCTAGCTAAATTCTTTGTTGCGCACGGTGTTAACGAAAAAGAATTCCATGATGCCTACAGCTCATTTCTGGTCGATGCCAAAATGCGCCAAGCAACCACCATGGCCGGCCGTTACGGCGTAACCGGCGTTCCTGCGATCATTATTAACGGCAAGTACAAAACGAATGGCCCTATCGCCGGTTCACATGAAAAAATGATAGAAGTCATTAACCACCTGATTCAACAGGAAAGTACCGCAAAGTAATCGCACCATCCGCCGATGTAGCCGCTTGAATATAGCTTTAGTCGCAATATTGACTCTTTAAATACACATAGCCAAGGTCTATCATGAGTTTTTTTTAGTAAGATAGCCGCCCCGAATAAATGGAAAGACAAATATTTAAATCTACTTGATGAACAAGAGCAATCAGAGGTGTCTTACAAGAAATCGGAAGCCTCTTACCAGGAAAAAGAAAGCCTGCTTTGTAAAACAATAGTCCGTCTGACTATCGCAACTACAGGACTAGACCCCCCTGCTCGACCCGCATCTGCTGGGTATCCGCGATCAACTAAAAAACGGCATCAATAGCCATGCACTTAATAATGAGCTTGAAAAATTCACCACTTTCGTTGTTCAAATCAAGCACTCGCCACCTCAAAATCTGTCCGTAGAAACCGAACTGCTGTTCAATTTCCTACTTCAGCACTATACAACTGAAAAACAACAAAACACACTCAATCTGCTGAAGAAAAGAACCCAGGCCGTAAAATTCAAAAACCCTACTCAATTATTTATTGCCTTACTTGAAGCTATCGAGCCTGACGACGACACCACAGAACCCAATATAATCGCCAACCATATTGATATAGGAATTGTCAGCAAACAATTATTGCTTTTGCAGGAAGGCATCGAAATCCCCAGTATCTTTGACCAACAGGCACAAACCGCCAAACAATTGCTTTCCAGCCCTAGTCAAAGCACAATGGCTTTTGAAACTATTCTGGATAAGTCCTTTAAGCTTCTGCTTAAGATCAAACAACACAACCAATCGGAACAACAAGACATTGATAAATTTCTCTCCCATATTACCGAACAACTGGCGGCACTGGATGTAAGCGTGATGGGAGCCAGCACAGCCGCACAAAAATCGGCCGATAATAGAAACAAACTAGATCAATCCGTTTCTGAGCAAATGGGAGAGTTACGGTTAAGCTCGACCAACGCCACCAAACTGGAACCTTTAAAAGGCATCATTAATAGTCGGTTAGCAAGCATAACCAAAGAAATCCAGGAACACGGCCAAAAAGAAGCTATTCAGCGCAAAAAAGCCCAGCAACAACTGGATGAATTGGTCAATAAAATACAGGAGATGGAGTCGGAATCCTCAGACCTCAAATCAAAACTAAAAATCGCCAATAACCAGGCATTACGCGACGCCTTAACCGGCCTGCCAAATCGCAATGCTTATAACGAACGCCTGAAAACCGAACTGGCCCGCTGGAAACGCGACCATTCACCCTTAAGCCTTATCGTCTGGGACATAGATCACTTCAAAAACATCAATGACAGCTATGGCCATAAAACCGGTGACAAAGTGCTGCTGTTAATCGCCAAACAACTCTCCGACCATTCCCGCGCAACCGATTTTATTTCCCGGTTTGGCGGCGAAGAATTTACTATGCTGTTACCGAACACCGACACCTCATCGGCTTTGATTCTAGCCAATAAACTACGTCAAACCATTTAAACAACGGGCTTTAATGCGGACGGAACCTCCGTTGCGATTACCATTTCCTGCGGTATTACCGAGTTTGTCCCAGAAGACACAGATGAAACGGCTTTCGAGCGTGCAGACCCTGCTTTTTAAAGTAGATGCTGCATATTGTAACCATCTTTACCAGATCAAATCATCGGGAACCTGATACGCTGCATAGGCATCATCGACTACATCTGCATTTTTAGCTGACTCGTTAAAAATAGTCACGCTGTCTACATCGCGGGACTGGATTTTTCTTGCAACTTCCGCCAACACGACTTCATATTGCTGCCCGAGCTTCACAATAGCCAGCCGTCCCTCGGCAATTTGATCACGCATTGCTTCTGACACAGACAGCCGCTTGACCTTATTGTTATCGGTAAAATGATAGGCCAAGCCTTCAGCATCCCTGGGCAGCCGGTTTAACTCAATAATCTGCTTTATTTGCGCAGCCAGCTGCTTTTGCTCCTGCTGCTGCTGGCGCAACTGGTTCAGCTCCCTGTCCCTTTCGGTTTTTTCGGCTTGTGCTTTTTGAGCCAGCTCTTTAGCCTCATCAACCACTTCAACTTTATGCTTACGCTGCTGCTGAATTTGTTTGTTTTTGTCGGATTTAACACTTTTAGCAAGAGCTGCACTCACTAAACCGGATTTTAATAATTGTTCTTGTAATGATAATTTTGCCACAATTATTCCACCGTAACTGATTTTGCAAGATTCCTGGGCTGATCGACATCCGTCCCTTTTAAAACCGCGACATGATAAGCCAAAAGCTGCAACGGAATAGTGTACACAATGGGAGAAATCTCATTGCCGACCTGGGGAACCTTTACAATCTGTACATTCTCGTCATTTGCCGAGGCTAATGTTTCATCCATAAAAACGATCAGTTGCCCGCCTCGAGCGCTGACTTCCTGAATATTCGATTTCAGTTTTTCCAGTAAACTGTTGTTGGGCGCTACAGTCACAACCGGCATGTCGGCATCGATTAATGCCAGCGGGCCGTGTTTTAACTCGCCTGCCGGGTAAGCCTCGGCATGAATATAAGAAATTTCCTTTAATTTTAACGCGCCTTCCATAGCTATTGGATAATGAGTGCCCCTACCTAAAAACAAGGCATGCTGCTTTTCGGCAAAGCGTTCGGCCAGGACTTTAATTTCATCATTCATCTGCAATACTTTCTCAATTTTTCCCGGCAAACTAAATAACTCCGAGGTGATTTTTTGCTCCACTATTTCGGTCAGATTAAAGCGTCTGCCGATAGCGATGACCAACAGCATTAATGCCACCAACTGCGTGGTGAATGCTTTGGTCGATGCGACGCCAATTTCAGGGCCGGCGTGGGTCATTAATACCAAATCGGATTCCCTGACCAACGAACTTTCCGGCACGTTGCAAATGGCTAATGAATACAAGGCGCCCAACTTCTTGGCCTCCAGTAATGCCGCCAGTGTGTCGGCGGTTTCACCGGATTGCGAGATAGTGACAACCAAGGTATCCGGCGCTAATACCGGATTTCGGTAGCGAAACTCGCTGGCTACTTCGATATTGCAGGGGACATGAGCCAATTCTTCAAACCAGTAACGCGCCACCATCCCGGCATGGTAACTGGTGCCGCAGGCTAAAATCTGAATGGCTTTTATGTTATCGAACACTTCGGCCGCGTTATGCCCGAATGCGTTTTCCTGTAGACGATTGTTGATGAATCGGCCTTCCAAAGCTTGTGATATAGCAAAAGGCTGCTCATAAATTTCCTTCAACATGTAATGGCGATAATCGCCTTTATCGACGGAATCGGCGGTCAACTGGCTCTCTATGATCGAGCGATTCACTGGTTTGTCGTTCAAGTCATAAATAGCGAGTCCTTTTATAGTAATCGCCGCTATGTCACCGTCTTCCAAAAAAATAAAGCGTTGCGTAACCGGGAGCAATGCCGCGACATCAGAGGCGATAAAATATTCGCCGATGCCGACGCCGATAACCAGCGGACTGCCTTTTCTACACGCTATCAATGTCTCGGGATCATCAACACTCATTATTCCCAGAGCATAGGCACCCTCCAGTTTTTTGACCGCCTTTTTAACGGCGTTCAGTAATCCGTCGGTAGCCTGTCCTGAGCTAAGCAGAAGGGATTCCATAGCGTGATGAATTTCATGCGCGATAACTTCGGTATCGGTTTCCGAAGTGAATTCGTAACCGTTTTGCTGCTGCACCGCCCTTAAATGCTCATGATTTTCGATGATGCCGTTATGGACCACCGCCACTTTATTCCGGCAAACATGCGGATGCGCATTGGCCGTGCTGGGTTTACCGTGGGTAGCCCATCGGGTATGGGCTATACCAATATGGCCCGAGATGGGTTCGGCCTCCAGCAATGTTTCAAGGCCTTTGACTTTGCCCAGCTCTCGTTTCCGGTAGATTTGCCGATTGTTTATCACCGCAAGGCCTGCCGAATCATAACCTCGATATTCCAGCCGTTTTAATCCTTCCAGCAAAATCGGCACTACATTGCGTTGGGCGATACCGCCTACAATTCCACACATATTATTTCTCCGCTTTAACCGGACGTTGCCATCCTGACAGTGATACCTGTTTGGCCCGGCTTAACGTCAACTGATTCTCCGGGCTGTCTTTGGTGATGGTCGATCCTGCGCCTATCGTCGCATTTTTGCCTATCGTAACCGGGGCGACCAACTGGCTATTTGAGCCTATAAAAGCACCATCTTCAATAACGGTTCTGAACTTATTAACGCCATCATAATTACAGGTAATCGTTCCGGCACCGATATTAACTTGTGCGCCCACAGTAGTATCGCCGATATAGCTTAAGTGGTTTATTTTGCTGCCTGCCGCTATCGTCGATTTTTTGATTTCCACAAAATTTCCGATATGGACATCATTTGCCAAAACACTTTCCGGCCTGAGTCTGGCATAAGGGCCGATCCGGCTGCCTGGCCCTATGACTGCATCTTCTATGACGCAGTTTGCCAGGATTTCCACATGGTCGCCAATGATGGTATTTTTTATCTGGGTGTTCGCACCTATTTTGACATGGCTACCGATGCTGTTTTTCCCCTCTAAAATCACATTAATATCGATTTCTATGTCTTGCCCTAGGCTTTCTATCGAACCCCTTTGATCAAAACGCATTGGGTCTTTTAGGGTGACGCCCTGCTCCATTAAGCTATTGGCTTGCTCTAGCTGATAGACGCGTTCCAAATGGCTGAGCTGTATGCGATTATTCACACCCAGAACTTCATCTTCGGTTTCCGGCTGACTGGTAACAATATTGATTTGATCTGCTACCGCCATTTCAATCACATCGGTTAAATAGTATTCGCCTTGGACATTGCTGTTATTTAACTGGCTCAGCCATTTTTTTAATTGTCGGCCTCCCACCGCCATGATACCGGTATTGACTTCATTGATCTGTTTTTCACCGACTGCCGCATCTTTTTCTTCGACAATTTTTGTAACCTGACCCACTGCGTTTCGAACAATTCTGCCGTAACCGGATGGATCGGCAAGATCCACCGTGAGCAAAGCCAAAGACTGGTCTTCGACATTATTTATCAGCGACTTGACTGTTGCCAATTTCAGCAATGGCACATCACCGTACAATATCAGCACGGTATCGTCATCAGAAATTTGATGACTCACCTGCTGCACGGCGTGGCCGGTGCCTAACTGCTGTATTTGTTCTATCCAGTCGGCATCCAAATTTTTTAACGTATCTTTGACCTGCTCAGCACCGTGGCCCACAACAATCTTGATGGCATTGTTTTGCAAGTGCTTAGCGGTGTCGTAAACATGTTGCAACAAAGGCCTACCGGCAATTTCATGTAAAATCTTGGGCAGCTCCGAACGCATCCGCGTCCCTTTACCCGCCGCCAGAATAATGGTCGTTATTTTCATTTGATATTCCGCTAAATCTGTAAAAATCTGCTGATGCTGAAAGCTTGCCCGTAAGATTAAATTGTTCGCTTTCTTCAATCAATTAGTGCTATTACCTATTAGATGAGCTTACTATTGAGCTAAATGCCTTGCATCATCAAAGCCTCGGTATTTTTAAACTACAAAGATTTTTTGGGGTTAAACCAAAAAAGCCCGATAGCGCATTAATACGTTATCAGGCTCTTCAAAAGTGCAAGAATAGTCGTTAATAAACCAACTACCCACCACGTTTTCTAAGTCTATCCAAGGTTCTTAATTGCATCACAGCTTGCTGCAATTGCATCTGAGCCGTTACAAAATCAATTTTGCCGGACTTGTCTGCCAATGCTTCTTCAGCTCTGGCTTTGGCTTCTATTGCAGCCGCCTCATCAATATCTTTTGCTCTTATCGCCGTATCCGCCAGAATAGTAATCAGATGCGGCTGAATTTCCAGCAACCCTCCTGATATATAAAACGGATAAATTTCCTTGTCACTAACTTTCACCCGGACTTCTCCAGGCTTCAGCCTGGATATTAATGGCGCATGCCGGGGTGAAATGCCCACTTCGCCAAGTTCAGCCGGAGCAAATACCATTTCCGCCAATCCGGAAAATATTTCCTTTTCTGCACTTACGATGTCTACATGTACGGTCATGGTCATGATTAATACCTACCAGTTATATAACTTATTTCATGCCTTTTGCTTTCTCGAGCACTTCGTCTATGGTTCCGACCATATAGAAAGCCTGCTCAGGAATAGCATCGTATTCGCCGTTAATAATGCCTTTGAAACCAGCAATGGTATCTTTCAGCGACACATACTTGCCAGGAGAACCGGTAAATACTTCCGCAACGAAGAAAGGTTGAGACAGGAATCGCTGAATTTTACGCGCTCTCGTTACAGTTAATTTATCTTCTTCGGATAATTCGTCCATACCCAAGATGGCGATAATATCGCGCAATTCTTTATAACGCTGCAAGATACCCTGAACGTTACGAGCCACGTCATAATGCTCCTGTCCAATAACCAAAGGATCCAGCTGACGGCTGCTAGAATCCAACGGATCAATCGCGGGATAAATACCCAATTCGGCAATTTGACGTGACAATACAACGGTCGCATCCAAATGCGCAAACGTAGTTGCTGGCGATGGATCGGTCAAGTCATCCGCAGGTACATATACCGCTTGGATAGAGGTAATAGAGCCGGTTTTAGTTGAGGTAATACGCTCTTGCAATACGCCCATTTCTTCAGCCAGCGTAGGCTGGTAGCCCACCGCTGAAGGCATACGGCCTAATAGCGCCGATACTTCAGTACCCGCTAACGTGTAACGATAAATGTTATCAACGAAGAATAAAACGTCGCGGCCTTCATCACGGAAATATTCCGCCATGGTTAAACCGGTTAACGCAACGCGCAGCCTGTTTCCTGGCGGCTCGTTCATCTGACCGTAAACCAGCGATACCTTGTCGATTACATTTGAATCGGTCATTTCGTGATAGAAATCGTTGCCTTCACGAGTACGCTCACCCACGCCGGCAAACACCGAATAACCACTGTGCTCTATCGCGATATTACGGATCAGCTCCATCATGTTAACGGTCTTACCGACACCGGCGCCGCCGAACAAGCCGACTTTACCGCCTTTGGTAAACGGGCAGATCAAATCGATAACCTTGATGCCGGTTTCTAACAGCTCGGTCGCCGCCGCCTGTTCCTCGTAACTGGGTGCATCACGGTGTATGCCCCATTTTACTTTTTCGCCGATAGGGCCTTTTTCGTCGATAGGCTCGCCCAGAACGTTCATAATGCGACCTAAGGTTTCCTGTCCGACCGGGACTGAAATAGGTGCCTTGGTATTACTGACTTCCAAGCCTCGGCTTAAACCATCGGTAGTACCCATGGCAATAGTCCTGACCACGCCGTCGCCTATTTGCTGCTGAACTTCCAACACCAAGCCTTTACCTTCTACATTTAAGGCGTCATATACTTTGGGCAAGTCTGCACGTGAAAATTCCACGTCAACGACCGCGCCGATAATTTGAACGATTTTACCCGAACTCATTGAGTTGTCCTCTTGTGTTGTGTCATTTTTGCTTCGACTACGCTCAGCACGAGTGCTTCGTCTACATACGTGCGCTGAGCGTAGCCGAAGCGCTTAAACAGCTGCGGCACCGGCAACAATTTCTGAAATTTCCTGAGTGATAGCGGCTTGCCGTGCTTTGTTATAGATCAGCTGTAACTCGCTGATAATATTCCCGGCATTATCCGAGGCACTCTTCATCGCCACCATTCTGGCCGCCTGTTCACAGGCATTATTCTCAACCAGTCCCTGGTAGACAATAGATTCGATATAGCGGGTCAGCAGATGATCCAAAACTTCCTTGGCATCAGGCTCATAAATATAATCCCAATGACCTTTTAGGCTTTCCTCAAGCTCACCGGCTACGACCGGCAATAATTTTTCGATAGTAGGCTTCTGGGTCATGGTATTAACGAACTCGTTGCTTATTACATGCAACTCATCGATTCTACCTTGCTGATAAGCATCCAACATGATTTTAATGATACCGATAATGTCATGTTGGCGCGGCGTATCGCCCAATTTGGAAACCTGTCCGACTAAATTCACTTTCAGGTTACCAAAAAAACCGAATGCTTTGGTACCTATCGTACAAATGTCTACCTCAACATTTGCTTTGTCCCATTGTATTATTTGGGCCAGCGTTCTTCTGAATAAATTTGAATTCAGTCCACCACACAAGCCCCTGTCAGAACTAATCACAATGATCCCAACTCGCTTAACCTGACGTTCGACGAGAAAAGCGTGCTTATACTCAGGATTGGCTTGAGCCAGATGCTTGATAATCTGGCTGATTTTTTTAGAATAGGGGCGCGTCGCCAACATTCTGTCTTTTGTTTTACGCATTTTACTCGCGGCAACCATTTCCATGGCCCGAGTGATCTTTTGAGTATTTTTAATACTCCCGATCTTGCTGCGTATTTCTTTGCCAACAGCCATCTTAAAACCCTTCGCCTAGAGGCGCTTTACTGTTTGTTACCAGCTATGCGTTTTGACGAAAGTCTGGATAGCGTTTAGCATATCCTTTCTTATGTCATCATTAAAATCACCGGTTGCATTAATATTGTTCATTAATTCAGAATGCTCTGAGGTCATGTACGAATGTAAGGCGGCCTCAAAATCAAGCACCTTGTTTACTTCCAAACTATCCAGGAAACCTTCATTGGCAGCAAACAAAGAAATCGCCATTTGTGCGACCGACATCGGCGAATATTGATTCTGTTTCATCAATTCGGTTACACGTTGACCGCGCTCAATCTGCTTGCGGGTGTTTTCATCCAAATCAGATGCAAACTGCGCGAAAGCCGCCAACTCACGGTATTGCGCCAAATCAAGACGTATACCGCCACCCAATTTCTTGATAATCTTGGTTTGAGCCGCACCACCTACACGCGACACCGACAAACCTGCATTCACCGCCGGGCGTATGCCGGCGTTAAACAAATTGCTTTCCAAGAATATCTGACCGTCAGTAATAGAAATTACGTTAGTCGGCACGAAAGCCGATACGTCGCCGCCTTGAGTTTCAATAATCGGTAATGCCGTTAATGAACCGGTTTTACCTTTCACCTTGCCCTTGGTTAATTTCTCAACTTCTGCCGCATTGATGCGCGATGCTCTTTCCAGCAAACGGGAATGCAAATAAAACACGTCTCCTGGGTATGCTTCACGACCTGGCGGACGACGCAGTAACAGGGAAATTTGACGATAAGCCCAAG
>JBCKWO010000050.1:0-14726 GCA_038922535.1 Methylobacter sp.
TGGTGCCCTACCTCCTGCGTCCATGCAAGTCGTGCTCACGCCACTTACCTACATAATCCACAGGGATGTAGTGAATACAGATATTGCATAACGCCATGGATGCCGTGTAGTAGAGTAATGCAGGAGCAAATATCTGTCCCTGTAGGCAATGCAATCTGACCACTCACACCCCACTTTCAGGAGATAATATGCCCAAACCCGTTACCCCTTTGTTGGCAGCCGATATTCTAATCGAGCTGATCGACCAGCCTGACCGGCCTTTTGTATTGATCGAACGCGCCTATCCGCCCTACGGCTGGGCCGTTCCGGGCGGTTTTGTCGATATTGGCGAAACCGTTGAACATGCCGCCATTCGTGAAGCCAAGGAAGAAACCTGTCTTGATATTACTCTGACGGTTTTACTGGGCATTTACTCCAATCCCAAACGCGATTCGCGCAACCATACCGTCACCGCCGTTTATGTTGCGGAAGCCTCAGGAATGCCTAGAGCCGCCGATGATGCAAAGAATTTCGGCATTTTTACTTTCGACAATCTCCCCTCCGTACTGGCATTCGACCATGCACAGGTTGTGGAAGATTATCGAAATTACCGCATGACCGGCAAAGTTACACCGTTGCGGGTTTAATAAGGGTAAGGTCGGTTTTGAAAAGGGTACGTACAGCACACCCTACGACTCATAATCCGCCATAGGCGGACAGTGGCAAAACACATGCCGGTCGCCGTAAAGATTATCGATACGCCCGACCGGCGGCCAGTATTTATCATCATGCTGATCGCTGTTCGGAAAAAACGCCTGTTGTTTTGAATAAGGCAGCGTCCACTCTTCCAGCAACAAGCGGTGGGTATGCGGCGCACACTGCAGCAGATTGTTTTCGGCATCGGCAGCGCCGGTTTCTATGGCTTTAATTTCCTCGCGGATGGCGATTAACGCGGCACAAAAACGGTCAATCTCGGCTTTACCTTCGCTTTCTGTAGGCTCTATCATCAAAGTGTCGGCGACCGGAAACGACACGGTGGGCGCATGAACGCTGTAATCGATCAGGCGTTTGGCTATGTCTTCCACGGTGACGTTGCAAGTCTTTTTAAAGGCATAGCAATCGATAATGCATTCATGCGCCACCCAGCCGTTTTTGCCGGTGTATAAAATCGGGTAATACGGCGCTAAACATTTGGCTATGTAATTGGCGTTCAGGATCGCGGTCAGGGTCGCTCGTTTTAATCCGGCAGCACCCATCATCGCAATATACGCCCAGGAAATAGTGTAGATGCTGGCCGATCCCCAGGGTGCGGCGGACACGGTGCCGATGGTGCCATGCTCGCCTTTGGCGGGATTAACGCCGTCGACAACCGGATGGTCGGGCAGGAACGGAGCCAGATGCGCGCCAACGCCTATCGGGCCGACGCCCGGACCGCCGCCGCCATGCGGGATGCAGAAGGTTTTATGCAGGTTAAGATGAGCGACATCGGCGCCGATTTTGCCGGGACGACTTAAGCCCACCAGCGCATTAAAGTTGGCGCCATCCAGATAAACTTGTCCGCCGTGCTGGTGGATCAAGTCGCAAATTTCCCGGAACGCCTGTTCGAACACGCCATGCGTGGATGGATAGGTAATCATTATCGCGGCTAAAGTGTCTTGATATTCGGCTGTTTTCAGGCGTAAATCATCCAGACTGACGTTGCCGTTGTCATCGCAGGCAACTACCACGACTTTAAGCCCCGCCATCGTTGCACTGGCCGGATTGGTGCCGTGCGCGGAAGCGGGTATCAGGCAGATATTGCGCTGCCCCTGCCCTCTGACTTCATGGTATTTGCGGATGACTAGCAGACCCGTGTATTCGCCTTGGGAACCGGCGTTGGGTTGCAGGGAAAAAGCATCGAATCCGGTCAGATCGCAAAGCATATCTTCCAGCTCGGCAAACATCTGCTGATAACCGAGTGTCTGGTACAGCGGCGCAAACGGGTGCAGCGCATTGAATTCATGATAGGAAATGGTCTGCATCTCCGTCGCGGCGTTCAGCTTCATGGTGCAGGAACCCAGCGGTATCATCGAGTGATCCAGCGCTATATCGCGTCTGGCCAGGCGGCGCATATAACGCATCATTTCGGTTTCCGAATGATAACGGTCGAAAACCGGATGTTGCAGAATTTTATCGCTACGCAATAAGGCTTCCGGGATACATTCGCCGACTGCCGCATCCAAACCATTGATGTCGGGAAGATCGGCGGTGGCGGATGCAAAAACCTGCCAGACATCCCTTAGGTTTTCCCTTGTGGTGGTTTCATCCAAGGAAATACCGATATGATCCGTATCGATAATACGCAGGTTGATATTGGCTTCTGCGGCTTGGGCGGCGATGCGTTTCGCCCGGTTCGGGGCGCTGATAACCAAGGTATCGAAATAACTATCGCTCAGCACTTGATGGCCCAGCTGGGTAATGCCAGCTGCCAGAATTTGCGTGTAACGATGCACCCTCCCCGCAATCAGACGCAAACCTTCCGCGCCGTGATAAACCGCATAAAATCCGGCAATGACGGCGAGCAAAACTTGAGATGTGCAGATATTGCTGGTGGCCTTGTCACGGCGGATATGTTGCTCGCGGGTTTGCAGCGCCATGCGCAACGCTGGCTGTCCGTGGCTGTCTTTGGAGACGCCGATAATGCGACCGGGAACCGAGCGTTTGTATTCGTCTTTGGTCGCAAAATAGGCTGCATGTGGGCCGCCGTAACCCATCGGTACGCCAAAACGCTGAGAATTGCCGACCACTATATCGACACCGAATTCGGCAGGCGGTTTAAGCAACACCAGCGCCAATAAATCCGCCGCTACCGTAACCAACGCCGATTTGGCTTGAGCTATGGCGGTGACTGCGGTTAGGTCTTTTATTTCGCCTTTGCCGCCTGGGTATTGCACCAACAGCGCAAAAAAATCGTATTGTTCCAGATCGTGATAAGGGTCGCCGACGATAACCTCATAACCCATGGAACGGGCGCGGGTCTTGATCACTGCTAGGGTCTGCGGGTGGCAATCTTGATCCACGAAGATACTGTTGGCAGCGCTCTTGGATAATCGCCGCGACATGGTCATGGCTTCTGCCGCTGCCGTGGATTCATCAAGCAGTGAGGCGTTAGCAAGCGCCATGCCGGTTAAATCGATAATAACTTGCTGAAAGTTAAGCAATGCTTCTAGCCGACCTTGGCTGACTTCGGCTTGATAAGGTGTATAAGCCGTGTACCAGCCGGGGTTTTCCAGCACATTGCGTTTAATCACCGCCGGCATGATGGTGTCGTAATAACCCATGCCGATCATGGAGGTGAACACTTTATTGCGCTCGCGCATTTTACGCAGATGCTTGATTACCGCGCGTTCACTGATCGTTTCAGTCAACTTTAACGGCTCATGATTAAGGATATTGGCCGGAATGGCCAGATCGATAATATCCTCCAGTTCGTTTATACCCAGCTCTGCCAACATGTCTTGGGTTTGCAGCGAGTTGGGGCCGATGTGGCGGTTGATAAAATCACCGCGCATTTCCAGTTGGGCCAGGCTAGGGCGAAATGAAGTCATGATTTTATCTATGGTAGCGATGGGGGATAAAAGGCAATGGGGTCACGGTAACGGCTATCCGGTGATCACGAACCTTGGCGTATAGTATATTGCCCAAGCCTGCGGCATTCCTAGCTAGCAACGCCATAGCAATCGGCCGCTCCAAGCTGGGAGAATAACTGCCGCTGGTAACATAGCCTACGGCTATACCTTCACTGTTACAAATTACACCGCCTTCCCGGACGGGTATTTTACTATCGATCAATAAACCTGCACGGACTCTTTCTGAACCGTATTGCAACTGGGAAAAAATTTTTCCGGCTCCGGGAAATGGGTCAGGGTTCTTTTTAATCAGCCACTGAAGCCCTGCCTCTACCGGCGTAATCGATTCATCGATTTCATGGCCGTACAGGCATAGACCCGCTTCCAGGCGCAAGGTATCTCTGGCCGCCAAACCGATAGGTTCCACATCGTCTTCGGCCAGCAACAGGCGGGCAAGTTGTTCCGCATAATGATTACCTACCCGAATTTCAAAGCCGTCTTCGCCGGTATAGCCGCTACGGCTGATGTTGCATTTTATGCCGTTGATGTAGGTGCCACAGGCTTGCATAAAGGAAAGCTCAGCGGCTTGTGCAGAAAACTTTTGCATAACCAAGGCGGCGGAAGGGCCTTGCAAGGCGAACAAAGCCTGATCCGTCAGCTCATTAAAGCAACACCTGCCGGATAATTGGCTATAAAGGTACTTAAAAACTTTGTCTTTGCAGGCAGCATTCACAATAATCATCAAGCCTGCGTCGATACGGGTAATGATGATGTCATCGATGATTCCGCCATCATTGTTGGTTAATACCGTATATTTCTGCTCGCCGGATTTAAGTTCGGCAATGTCGCTGGGTATTAGTTGTCCAAGTTCATGAACCACATCATCGCCCAAAATTAGGCACTGCCCCATGTGGGAAATATCGAAGAAACCGGCATGGCTGCGGCAGTGCAGATGCTCATGCAGCGTACCGTTAGCGTATTGCACCGGCATAAGGTAACCGGCAAACGGCACCATTTTGGCACCCAGCTCAAGATGAAGATTGTAAATCGAGGTCTTTTTTAGCATGTCGTCTTTATCTTGGCGGATGAGCATGACTGTAGTGTAGTCATTTGTTCGATTATTTACCACGAAGAGCGTAAAGAACATGAAGTCAAAACATAACTGAATGACATGGATTACGCGAGAATCCATCCAAGCGGCTCACTACGCGCTGGTTTTAGTTTTTTAGATTAAAGCCATAGCTTGTATAATCTCCGCTTTGTGTCGGCTTGATCAATCTTGCTGCACTCACTTCTTATTTAAAACCTCAGAGAACTCTATGGCGCTGTATTGTGGAATCGTTGGTTTACCCAACGTTGGAAAATCGACCCTATTTAATGCATTAACCCGTGCGAAAATCGCGGCCGAAAATTACCCTTTCTGCACCATCGACCCCAATGTAGGCGTAGTTCCCGTGCCTGACAGCCGCATGGATAAGCTAGCGGAAATTGTAAAACCCGAGCGCATACTGCCGACAACGATTGAATTCGTGGACATCGCCGGGCTTGTCGCAGGCGCATCGAAAGGCGAAGGTTTAGGCAACCAGTTTTTAGCCAATATTCGTGAAACCGATGCGATAGCCCACGTTGTACGCTGCTTTCAGGATGACAACATCATCCATGTCGCCGGAAAAATCGACCCTATCTCCGACATCGAAGTCATTAATACCGAACTGGCGTTGGCCGATATGGCTTCCGTTGAAAAAGCCCTGTTACGTGCGACCAAAGCCGCCAGAACCGGCAATAAAGAAGAACAGGCAAAAAAAGACGTACTGGAAAAGGTTTTTAAGCAATTGGACTCGGGTGAGCCAGCGCGAACCCTGCCCTTAACCGAAGATGAAAAAGCCCTGATTAGAGACCTGTGTTTGATGACACTCAAACCGGCTATGTACATTGCCAATGTTCAGGATGACGGTTTCGAGAATAATCCCTTGCTGGATAAAGTGAAGGATCTGGCAGAAAAAGAAGGCGCTATCGTAGTACCGATCTGCGCTGCCATAGAAGCGGAAATAGCCCAGCTCGATGACGAAGAAAAAAAGGAGTTTCTGGATGATCTGGGACTGGAAGAACCCGGTTTAAACCGGGTCGTAAGAGCCGGATATAAACTGCTAGACCTGGCTACCTATTTTACTGCGGGAGTCAAAGAAGTCAGGGCCTGGACCATTCCGGTCGGTGCGACCGCACCACAAGCGGCGGGTGTCATTCACAGTGATTTCGAAAAAGGCTTTATTCGCGCCGAAGTTATTGCTTATCAGGATTTCATCGACTATAAAGGCGAACAAGGCGCCAAAGACGCCGGTAAATGGCGGCTTGAAGGCAAAGACTATATCGTTAAAGACGGCGACGTAGTCCATTTCAGATTCAACGTTTGACAAAGCAAGGGCGGGTATCTATAATTTCCGCTCTTCGCAAGACCTGTTCAAATGGCGATGTAGCTCAGCTGGTTAGAGCACGGGATTCATAACCCCGGGGTCGGTGGTTCAAGTCCACCTATCGCCACCAATAAAATCAACCACTTAGGCTTAAACCAAGTGGTTTTTTTATGCCTAAAATAAAAAATGCTGCACTCCTGCTGCACTTTCAAAAAAACACCCGCAACAACTGCCAACAATTCAGGCATAAAAAAACCGCCATGGTTAGGCGGTTTATTTTGTAAGGCAATAGCAAAAATTTAGTTTAACTTTTGTTTAGGCTATGATTGAGCCATCAAAGACAAATGCTTCCGCTACTTTGGCGAAACCTTCCATAAGCTCTTTGTGCTTTTGTGTCCTCATTAAAGCCACATCATGTGCATCTGGTTCGGAAAGGATGTAAATTAACAAAAATCTGCCTTTGCCATCATCAACATAGATAAGAATGCGGTTGCTTGTTTTTCGGCTTTTAAATTGCCAACCCTTATTCCATTTATAAAGTTGAGTCCTGTCAAAAACAGGCACTAAATGAACATGCCGTAAAACATACTGCTTGCCATCCACGCAAGGCTTGAAATAAGCTGAATCCTTCCCAAAATCGTAGCTGTTAAATTCCCCGGCTTGCTTCCATTCTCGAAACAACTCCATAAATAATTGACTATTAAGATTGTCTTCGTCAAGCGCGTGTTTTAACGCCTTTGTGATGTTAACATCCATCAAACAGGTTTATTTGTTATTAACAAGCCCTGCAAAAACGCTATGTGCAGCGTCGATAGTGAACCTCTTACTTTTATAAATGCCTGTAAACAAAGCGGCTCTCTTCATGGCTTTTTTTAAAGTCATTCGATGCTTTGCCTTAAACGCTTCGCCTTTCTTGATTCTCTCGCTGATTTCACGGCCACGCGCCAGCGCCGCCAAAGCTAAGGGATTGACTTTATCTTCGTTCATGTGCTGGACAAACCGCGCCGCATCTTTGCCGCTTAATTCGACACGGCCAAACGTACTGCTTTTGATTGCCATAGGATTAGCCCCTCATGAATAAATTACTAAAAGGCTATTGTATTACAAAGAAATGCAAATAAGTACAACTCACCACAAAAAACCGGCATGGTTACCGGTGTTAATTTATTGATTTATGCCGTACCATAATAAAGCTCGTGGTCGTTTTTAGCGCGCACCCAATCAAACGACGATGTTTTCAAAGATACCAAAAAACTCAGCAACTCGATCATCAGGCTGTCATAGACTGAAAAGTCCTATTAAGGGGAAATAAAATGGCTTTAATATATTGCAATGAATGCGAAAAACAAATCAGCGACAAGGCGGCAAACTGTCCGCACTGTGGCAACCCTATATCAGCGACCGCACCAGTGTCAGTATCGGCGCCAGCATCAACCGCAACGGCTAACATTGAAAAAATAGTTGACCGAGATAGCTTTGATCGCGCGCAAATTGAGCTTAAAGAGTGCAAGACTAACCATTGGTTGCATTTGGTTTTGTCGGTGCTTACGTTGGGAATATGGTCGTGGGTCTGGTTGTTTGTTGCAATCCGGAACTCAAATAAACGCAAGGACATCAAAATAAAGTACGGTCTTGAAAAGGACCCGCTTACACCAAGGGCTAAAGTCATTATTCAAATAGTATCCGGATTGATTGCTGGTGCTTTCGGGATATTCGTGTACACAGCGTTAACAACACCATCCACTCTAGTGGGGGCAAAAACATTAACTAAGAAACCGGCCATTGAAGCGGTTGCTGCTCCGGTGAAAACATTGTCTGAAAGACTTATGGATAAGGTCGATGCAAATGCTTGGTATCTTGTTATGAGTATAAGTACCCCAGGGAAAGAAGAAGTTTTGGTAATAGGGAAAGACATGAGCAAAGACATGATCGCAGGCGAAGACATGCCCAACACCAGCAGCGAAAGAATGGTTGGTATGTCTGCTGACGAGTGTGTAAAACTGCAATTAAAAATAACTAATAGCGAGCATGTTATCAGTGTTTACGAAAAACAGGGAGTGAAAGCCGAAGATATTGCATACCAGTGTTCAAGGATGATGATGCAAAAAGTCCGAGCAGTAGAAGATAGCGAGCTTAAATACTCGTACCAACTCATGTGGATGGGCGATTATGTAACGTTTACTGAAGTTAAGGATTTCAAAACATGCAAAGCAGAAAATAAGCTTATGAAAGACGCTATTGGCTACAACCCTAGTTTTTGCGGCAAGTCGTTTCAGCTAATCAAATAACAACCAAGCCGCCTAACCAGCGGCTTTTTTATTGCTTGATAAACGGTGCGACAAATATGCCCCCAACCCCTGCCCGGCATGAGTTTGTTTGCGACAGTGTTAATGTATTAATCACCGCCCGCCAGGTGTTGCGTTATGCTGTTGAAAAAAGGGTTCAGAAGGGTTCGGTTTGTGGTGTCCAGGCCGCGCCGGTAGCCATTTAAGGTGTTCACTGTGGTGTTGAACTTAACCGGCCTCCCGGTATTCTATCCTTAAAATCTAAAATGGCTTTCATCGATTCCGGACTGACACGCTTTAGCCAATCTTGGAAAAGCTCACCGGGTATAGGGTTTGGGACTCTATGAGGCGCGCACATTTCGCGATACCCTTCGACTACATCGGCGGCCATCCTCGGCGGCTCAATGGTCTTAATGCTGCTTTCAAGCTTCTCAATTCGGCTTTCAAGTTTTGACATGATTTAACTCCAGTCTTTCAATACGTTGTTCCAGCTCAGAATCGACAATTATTTTCCCGATTGCTTGGAGCATCCAAATTTGTTTGGTTGCGTCTTGGGTATCAGATAAGCCGCTCCGGTTTTCCCTGTACACTTTCGCCATCTCCCGTTTAACATCGGCCAGGCTGTCCAGTTTAGCCCTGTATCGTGCTGCTTTCTGTGGGGGGTACTCACTAACCGCACCCGTTACGCCGTCAAATTCTAATGCTTGTCGCTTGCTCATTTTTCAACCTCAATGAAAATCTGCACGTTGCACGATCTCACGAATGTCCTTTAATTTCCTATCCGATACGCTATCAATGGCTATTCCAATCAGGGCGTGAATGGTCGCTTTTGCTTCGGTGGTGTGGGCTACCAGTTCGCCGCTGTCTATTTGCTCAATGACCGACAAGCACATCGTCATCATCGCCGTTTTAAGTTCCTCTTTGGTATTGATAGGCACGGCATCCGCCATCCGCAAAACCCTTGCCATAGTCGGTGACATTTGAAGCTGTGTTGCTCTTTGGTCTAAAGTCATTTCGTTGTTCATTTGTTTTTTTCCTGAATATGCCTATACCCCAAGGTGTCTAAAGTATCTAAAGGGGGTTTAGACACTTTAGATACTTCAAGGTAGGCGGGTTTTACATAAAAACGGGGTTTATGAAATACTCCGGCAAAGGTGGCCGACCGGTCGTTGGCTTTGGCTTTGGCTTTGGCTTTCTGGTCATCATCAACCAGTTTTCATCTATCAGGATGCTACAGGCCGCGTCTACTTCTTGCCGGTCTTTCAATCCGTGCCAGTGCTTGCCATAAACATCCTTGGCATTAAATGGACTGGTCAAAGCTTTGGCTTTAATCCTACCGGCCAGCTTTACCGCTGCTTCATGCTCTGGACTTTCGGCCATGGCATAAATGCGCCGGGCGTGGCTTTCCAGATAACCGCACCATTGAACCGCCAGCATCGCCGCTCGTTCTGATACGCCGCCCGATTCTTTACCGGCTGCTATGTCGATACAATGAAAAATCAAAGCAAGGCTTGGCATCAGTGAACGGAACTTTCCGAAGTGTTCACACATCAAGGGGTTTTCTTCATGCTTAATCTTTACGGTCTGCAATTCTTCCAGCCAGGTATTGAAAACCGCCTGCCCTGCATCAGTAAATCTAAAGTAAGGCCGGTCGTCATACTCGCTTTGGGTGGCTCCGTATTGAGTAAAATCCATATCGGCCAGCTTTGCCAGAATGTCGAAAGCGCGTTGTTTGGCTTCCTTGTTGGGGTAGGTGTCCACGTTCTGCCAGCGGGTAGGCTCATCAGGCCAGACGGCAAGCTGTAAGCGTTGCATCAGGCCATCATTGTTCCCCTGCATGGCTTGGTATAGATACCGTTTGAGCTTATCCGGTTGAATGCCTCCCAATAGTGATATACAGATATTTTTAGCATCCGTTAAGCCACGCCCTATCTTAAAATCCGTGTAGCTGCCATTGCCGTTCCAGGCTTCCAGAAAATAGGCGCGTTCGTCTGCTCCGTCCTCTCTGTCCCATTTAACCAGTAAGGCGGTCAGCTCATCACGAAAAACCAGAATACCGCGCTCGTTCTCATTCTGTAACAGGGTCATAGATTGAACGCTGGTTTCATTGGTCTTGAATAGTCGGCGCGTGGGTTCCGGTTCCGCGTTCTCGGTCAGTTCCATGTAGTCGGCTTTCAACTTTTGCAGGTCGTCACCCTTTACCACGCCATCCTTGCCCTTGCCTTTGGCCACGGCTTTCAGCTTGGCTTTAACATCGTCAACCATTGCACCATTTGCCATTGCATCAAATTCAGCCCCGGCTTTATCGGCTTCGAACCTTTCACCATATTCAGCTTGCAAGCGTTCCAGTAATTGCATGGGTTCCTTCATGCTTGGGCTTTTCAGCACTACCGAAGGCCGCCCGATACATGCACCCCAAACATTAGGGATAACCTCCCATCCATCCCGCGCTTTGGGCTTAATACTGCACCCCGCGCCAATCATTGAGCCAGCAATAACCAAGGCCGACACCGTTGGAAAATCAGGCGGGGTCTGCATCCGGTGTGATACATCGGCCAGCCAATCTTTAAAAGGTTCCGGTATTAGTTCATTTGATAAAGCATGAACCGCCGGGGTCTTTGTTTCGATTTCGCTGGGTTTTTCCCATTCAAAAACGCTGCACCCCGCACTGACAGAACCGACAAAACCCCATTCTTTCGGTATTGCTTCGGTGGTTTTAAGCAAGGTTTGCAGCTCAGAACGCGCCCAGGCTTTATCGGCGGCGGGGAATGGTTCCAAGCCATCCCAATCAGGCGCGTGATTTTGCAACCAGTCCACTACGTCGCCAGCTTCGGGCAGGTCTGGCAATCTCAACACCTTAACCGCCGGTGGTTGCTCTAAGCCTGATAGCGCCGCGTAAACGTCCTTAATGTAGTGTTCGCCCGGCTCGTCTTTGTCCGGCAATAGGTAGGCTTGCTGGTAGCCGCTTAATGGCTCCCAATCCGCCTTACTTGCCGCCTGTGAGCCGCCCAGGCTCGTAACCGCGCATACTCCTATGGATTGCAAGGCCGCCGCGCTTTTCTCCCCCTCAACAATGAAAACGGCTTTGCTTCTGTCATGGCTTGCCAGCCTATCCAATCCAAATAAAGGCCGTGGGTTTAGCTCAATGCCCGCCGTCCAGCCCGAACCGTTACACTTGAAGAATGGCACAATATCCTTTTTGTCATTACTTGATTGATACCGGCCAACAACCCCGAATGGTGCGCCGTCCTTAGCGTGATATGTCCAGCTTGCCTGTAATGGCTTGCCGTTGTAAGTTTGTGGAATATTCATCACAATAACCCCCAGTCGCTCGCCAACTGCTCCAAGGCATCAACGAATTTAAGCCCGTGAAGTGCCATTGTGAAGGCGATAACGTCACCGCCAGCACATCCACAAGCAAAACATTTATACCCGCCCGTAACAATGTTCACGCGGAATGAACCGGGCTTATTGTCGGCATGGAATACACACAAACCGCCATCGTTCCAGGCGTGGGTTTTTAGTTTTGCCGTGGGCAGTTCGTGCCGGTAAAAATCTACCGGATTAAGTGATTCTTTGATAAAATCAGCTGTCAGTTTGTATTTCATTTTTGTCTCGCTTGGGCGGTTGCTGCCGCCCGTGCCTCGAAGAATTTCACCGCTTCAATAAACCCAGTTAATCGCCCGCTCATCTCTAGCCGTAAGCCTGCCAGAATCTCCGGTTCGATTAAATAACGGCAATAAGTTGCAGTTCTGCCCGTTGGGTCATTTGTTGGCGCGGTTTCGTCCAGGGTTTCTACCGGCCAGCCGTGCCGGTGGCGCAACTGCTCAACATAACTAGACAGCCGATAACTTGCCGTTTCATTTTGAAAGTCACGATGGGTAAATTGTTGGCCGGTTACCAGTCGCATCAAAGCGCGGGCGTTTAGTGTGTCGGTTCTTGGGAAGGTTGGGATAATCATTGTTTGCCGCCGTTCTGTGCTTCAATCCAAGAAAAGAACTTGGTTTCATCGATAAGGACTTTGCGGCCGATTCGGACTATTGCGCCAGCATTAGCAAGGCCATTGCTGTTCTCGTTAAAGATTAAAGCGCGTAGGCCGCTCGTGGTGAATGCAGGGTGCTTTTCAGCGAATTGGTTTACTGTAGATAAGTTCATGTAATACCCCCAATGGGTTAATTTTATGCCCTGCGTTTGCAGGTTTTCCCTTGGCTTTCGCCTCAGTTGGGGGGATTTTGTGCGGGTTGTCTGTTCTAAAACGGTGGCGGGGCTTAAAATCCGTTATCGGGACTTATTGGGGTTTATTGCCTGCATAGCCTCCCCATCTCTTCTTAAATGCGGCACGAGCTAGCGGATTACACCCCGGCATATTCAGGCAATCTTTGCCCCTCCTATCCTTTCCGGTTGTTATCCCGTAACCAGACGGCGGACTTGTCCATAACCGCGCCCATGCTTGGGGTTCGTTCGGTACTTTTTCGTTATCCTTATAGAAGGTGCGCGTCATATCATCAATAACTCTAAACCAGTCGTCTATTTTTGCGGGGATATTTAACAGGCCGGAAAATTCAAAATCGTTACCGTTGGTTTGCATGGGCTTTGTGCTTGCTGGTTCGGCGTTCAGTTCCACCCACGGCGGAATAACAGGCCAGGCTTGAAGCGTCTTCTCGTTTAGCCAGGTTCTAAGCTCGCTCCAAGATATTACGGCATCATTAAGCCTATACCCTTCATTAGGATTTCGAATAACCGGCATTTTAGTCGCTGATTCTCTAAGAATTATCTTCCCTGTACGAATCCCCTGCATAACCTGAACTTCCATTTTTTTAGCATATTCTTCGCCGCATTTCTTTGTCCAGTCTGGGTTTTCGCTGTTCATTCGGCACATATGCTTTGTAAGTTCCCTGCTTACAAGAACCGGGTCAATGAAATACATCATCAAACACCCCCGAAAATCTTAGCGTTCATACTGGCAACCACATTGCTTACATGCCCGTCTGATAAATGCGCGTAACGCTTAACCATTTGCAGGGTTTTATGTCCCAGGATTTCGGCTATTTCGGCCAGTGACGCGCCATTCATCAACAAATAACTGGCCGTGCAATGCCTTAAATCATGCCAGGTAAAATCAGTTATCCCGGCGTGTTTCCTTGCAGTTTCCCACGGCTGCTGTAAATCAATAGGATTCTGTGGGTTTTTAATGCCGGGGAATAATAACGGGGTATCCAGTCTCCTAACCTTGGCATGTTCGCGTAACAGTTCCAGGCCATGCCCTGCCAGGGGTACGCGCCGCCGTTCGCCGTTCTTGGTTTCGTGCAGGATTAAAAAACCGTCTTTTAAATTAACGTCTATCCATTTCAAGCCAAATAGTTCGGCCTGTCTCATGCCGGTGCTGATTGCCAGAATGACGCATGTATAAAGAATCTTGTTTCTGGATTCCTTGCAAGCAATCAAAAGGCGGTCTCTTTCGTCATCATCCAAGAATCGAACACGCCCACGCGCCGCCTTGGGTTTGGTAATGTTTTTCATCGGCGAATCTTCAAGCCATGCCCAATCCCGAACGGCTACCGTAAAAGCCGTACTCAGTGAGGCCATGTATCTTAAAACGGTGGTAGGGCTGCGTGGCTTGCCCCTGTAGCCTTCATTAAGTAGCTTGTCTTTAATCTCAGTCAAATGGCTTGCTGTTACGTCTGCAAGTAACAGGTAGCCGATTTCATCCTTCCAGCGTCTCAGGTGTAGGCCGGTGTGTTCGTCTTGAACCTTGGTAAGTTTTGCGCCGGATAGATAGCGTTCAATCATTTCGGCGACAGTATGCTTTTTGGCTTCCACGGTTTTAAAGTGTCGGCCTTCCTTAATAGCTGATTGAGTGCTTTCAACCCATTTCTTACAGTCCGTTAAACGCTTAAAGGTTGCGGTTTGTGTTGGGTAACCTTTCAAACGAATGATTGCTGTATAGGTCTTGGTTCCGGTCTTGCTTATGCGTTCTGTGATATTTGCCATGATTGCCCCTATAGGATAGCAACCGGCTTTGATATGATAGGCCTGCCATTGCTTAACTCTGTTCGTTAAGTGAATCGGTAAGGCCTTGTTGGTGCTGATACACCTGCGAGGCCGCTTTGTTTCTAGGGTTACAGTATATCTCATGCTGCACTCCTGCTGCAATTGCCTATAAAAAATGGCAATAAATGGCAATAACCAGTAACAAGGATAAACGGTTAAGTGTTTGATTAGGTTGTTATTGTTTGTTGTGTCGTGTTGTGAATTATGCTGTTTCTGGGATTCATAACCCCGGGGTCGGTGGTTCAAGTCCACCTATCGCCACCAATAAAATCAACCACTTAGGCTTAAACCAGGTGGTTTTTTTATGTCTAAAATAAAAATTGTCCCAATTTTGTCCCATTTCTAAAAAAACACCCGCAACAACTGCCAACAATTCAGGCATAAAAAAACCG